>JAJZZU010000177.1 GCA_021797365.1 Pseudomonadota bacterium
CTTCACCCGCCCACAGCTCCGGCAGGCGACCCGCCGAACCTCCAGCTCCAAGTAGACGCGAGTATCGCCGCACGACAGGTCGCGAACCCGGCGGATCTTGCGGTCGTACCAGCCCATGCGTGGCCGGTCACAGGCGCCGCACTGTGTTTTTTTGAGCGCCGCACGAGTGTGATGATGCGCGCCTTCGGATCACCGAAGACACCACGGACGCGTGCCAGGGGCCGGAAACCGGCGAACCGATATGCGTCCAAAAGACGCTTGCGTTTGTTTGAGGTAGCCATCGGAAAATCATGCCGGTTTCCCGCGCTGAATCATAGCTGTTACAGGCCTACAATTTCCGGCTCTAAGCAACCTCAGGGGCGCATTTCCGCCCACACGATTACGCGATGACCCTATAAGGTTTTGCTCGCGGGGTCATTCAGATCAAATTCCTCGGAAATCTCTATTGGCACAAGTCCGGCGTCGTCGGCCTCGTTTATATACTCGTTGGCGCGGTTAATATCGGGGAATTTAAGACCTCCGCGAATGATATAGGACGTCCACCCGCGCGCTTCACCGTTCGGGGAGTGCTGAACTGGTTTGCCCACGAGAACATATTTCAGAGTACCCATTTCCGAACCCCCCCTTTCATAATTGCTGGCGTGGCCATTTTAGCAAAATCAAGCGATTGAGTCCTCCCTCTGAGGCCGAGGGCTCCTGACCCCTCGAAAACGGGTTTCCAGATCACCTCCCCATTATCCGTTGCCTTGCAAGTCAACACCAACGACGTGGCGCTGCAATTTGCGTTCAGCGGGCCGTCCGCACTACACTTTAATCTGTAGTATTATCGGTCAGACTATCAGATCGTTTAGGGTCGGAGCTAGAGTGCCAGTGCGCGATGGTGATCTCGCCGAACGTAACCTCGGGAATTTTGGGCGCTTGGCCGAGAAGCGAACCGTCGCCATCCTCAAAAAACTAAAGCTGCTCGGCAATCTATCCACTCGTAACAATTACAGCTATGCTGAGGAACATATCAAACAGATGTTCGTCGCGATCGACCGGGAGTTAAAACGACCAGTGGCCACTTCGTGGGAAGGCCTTCTGAGCGCGCCGCATCGAGCTTCCGGTTCAAGCGTGGACCGAAATAGGAGTCTGTGGTTTGTCTAGTTACACCGTCGGAAGCTTGTTCGCTGGAATGGGGGGGTTTTCAACGGGATTCCGGCGTGCGGGCTTCAATGTCACATGGGCCAACGAGATTGATAAGGGCGCAGCGCGAACCCACGACCATAATCACCCTGACTGCCGAATGTTTCCAGGGGATGTAAAGGGATTCAGCCCCGCCCTGCTCGGCCTGCCTCCGCCGGATGTCCTTACGGCCGGCTTCCCCTGTCAACCATTTTCGTCGGCCGGCGACCGCCTGGGGCTGGGCGATGAGCGTGGCCTGCTATACGCTGAGATATGCCGGATCGCTCGGCAATACGGCGAGGACCGTCCAAAGATTCTGCTGTTAGAAAACGTTGCTAATCTCGCAGGACACGGTGGCGGGCGCTCCTATTCAAGGATCGAGACAGACTTAAAAGAGGCGGGCTATTGGGTTCTGCCCCACAATGTTCAACAGCTCAACACGCGCGCGCACACAGATATTCCTCACAATCGGCAGCGCATTTTCATCGTGGCCTTGTCGACCGCTTGGTTCAAGGGTGGCCGGTTTAGGTTTCCCAAGAAGGCGGGCTACACACGGCCCCTTCGCGCCTTCTTTGATGCTGACGAGCGGGCGGAGGATTATTACTACTTCGACGTCGTCAACAACCGTTATGGCGCGATGATCTGGGAGGCCGTGGGAAAGGGCAGCATGGAGAGCGTATATCAGCTGCGTCGCTCCTATGTTCGCGAATACAGACAGTATGTTCCCACCCTGACTGCTAACATGGGGGACGGCGGACATAACGTACCGGTCATCGTAGATAAGTGGGGTCTACGCAAGCTGACGCCGATAGAGTGTGCCCGCCTCCAGGGCTTCATCGGAAAATTTGCTGAACTCCCCCCCGACATTACCCGGCCTAATGCCTACAAACAGATTGGTAACTCAGTGACCGTACCGCTCGTCGAGAAGTTGGCCGTGGCCTGCGCAGAGTTACTGGAAGACAGGTCGTTGGCGCGGAGGAAAAAATGAAAGCGTCCTTGAAGTTCCCAGAGAGCAACGACGGAACTATTGAAGGTATCAGCGATGCCGGTATCGAAACATTTACGGGTGACCTGCTGGGTAGTTTGGCGCGGGAACAGGCTCAGAACTCAATTGATGCGCGCGCGCCCAACACCAAAAAACCGGTGAAGGTTCGGTATGAGCTACTGGACATCCCCACTAAGATCTTTCCGGGAATTAAGGAATTACGCGAGGCTGTTCAGCGGTCAGAGGAATACTGGAATGAGCGTTGCGCCAAGACAAAGCGCATCCTCGACCGCGCCAGCCGGGCACTGCAAAAACCCGTGATCCGCTGCCTGAAGATAACGGACCGCAACACCACGGGCCTGACGGGCTCGCACTTGAAAGACTCCGGCAACTGGTTCAACCTGACAAAGTCATCCGGCGTGTCGGAGAAAAGCAACGATACGGGCGGATCCTTCGGTATCGGCAAGAATGCATTCTTCGCCAATTCAGTGTTCCGTACGGTATTTTTTGCGACTACCGACATTGAGGGGCGATCGGCTTTCCAGGGCGTAACCAAGTTAGTCTCGCACAAGGCGACCGGTCGCGGAATGACCCGCGCCACGGGCTTTTATGGTAACCCCCAACGCTTCTTGCCTATCGTCAATCTCAAAGAAATCCCTGAGGTATTTCAGTGCAGTGGTGTGGGCACGGATATAGTAATCGCGGGGTTTGAGCCACAAGAAGGTTGGCAGACTAAACTCATAGCAGCCTTCGCCGACAATTTTTTTGTTGCCATACACGACGGTCTGCTCGAAGTGGAAATCCAGCGTGGCGATGATCCCAAAGCCGTACATGAACTCAACTCCGCCACGCTTGGGGACGTGGTGCAGGCTCTCGCAAACGAGAATCCCAAGGCCTACGGTGCTCTTCAGAATTTGTACGACGCTCTAGTGAGTCCGGAGGCTCAGGAATTCGATACCGATATCGAGGGCCTAGGCAAACTGACGCTACGACTGCTTCAGCGCGAGGCAGCCCAAAAGCGGATTGCCATGTTTCGTAAGACGGGCATGAAGATCTTCGAGAAGGGCCATTTTCGCACTCCGGTTGAATTCGCCGGGGTTTTCAGATGTATCGGGGAAAAGGGCAACGCGCTTTTGAGGTTGCTCGAGCCCCCGAGCCACGATAAGTGGGAACCCGAACGCTACGACGAGGACCCAAGCAAGGCACGCTCTTTGGTAGCTGAGATTAACCATTGGATGAGGAATTGCGTGGAACAGTTGCAGGTAGCGGACCCCGGCGACAAACAATTCATTCCAGGTTTGGAGAGGTTTCTGCCGGATGATTTTGAGGATCCTTTTGACAGCCCGCAGCCCGCTGTAGTTGAGGGCGACCCCAAACCGCACGAACAGGCCGGCGTCAAGGGTCTCGTGCGCCCTCCCAGGATCAAGCGGGCTGAAACTAGTGGGGACGATTTCGGTCGCGAGGAGGAAGGCGGGAGCGCGGGAGATGGAGCAGACGGGCGTGGAAGCCAGGGTGGCGGTGGCGGGGTTGGCACCGATGAGGGTGGAGGCGGAAACGAAGCGTCCAGGGAAATTGCGATTGAGTATCGCGCCTTCCGCGATCCCGCGATGGCTCGGTACCGGATGATTGCCAGATTCCCCAGCGCTGGTTCCTACGACATCCTGCTATTTGCGCTTGGCGACGACGGTCGCGCGGAGCCGGTAGACCTGAAGGAGCCTAAATTAGTTGCCGGTGACAAGACTTCTAGAGCATCTACCTCAGCTCCGAACCGCATCTCAAAGCTAAAAATCGACACGACAGACTTGGTCGAGATTCAGTTCGCCATTCCGTCGGCGATACCCAGAACAATCCTTGCGAAGGTGCACCAAAATGGCAAGCCGTAGCTTTCCACATCCAGTGCTCGACCCGTCCGCGACCGACTATCCCAACTGTGGCATCCAGTTCCGAGCCGATATGTATTCCAGCCCTTCCGCCTATCGCTTTGAGGTTAGTGCCGAGCTGGGCAGCGAAACACTGCAAGCCCAGATCGAATCCGGTAATGCGATATTCGCAGTACAGATTGATTGCCGGTGGACCTGCTTCCGCGAGGGCTACCGGTTCACAAGCCCGGGGGTCAGTATCGAGATTCCGGAAGGGAGGTTGCGTGGCAGCGTTTGGCTGCGCCCGTACATTGTTGCCCAGAGGGAGTTTACGCTGGCATCGGAAGAGTTCGATAAGCTCTTTAAGGGCATGTCCTTTCCGGTCGAGCGAGGTTATGTGCTGGGATGGGACAACCCTATCGAATTCGATGCGATCAAATCCCTCGATGATCTGAAGAACATCAGTTCAGTGCTCCAGATTGTCCGTAGTCGGAAGGAGGGTGTGCCGATCGAGTACAGCCTCAACGGGGAAAAGATCGAGATTCATTTGCCGAAAGCCGACTACGAGGCGTTCTCCCTATACAAGAAGCACCCAGCCTTTCGCGATTCACTGATGTGTATGCTGGCGATGCCAGCGATCGCCTGTGCCACTGAGGCACATCTGAGAGACGATAACCTGCAAACACGATGGAGCCGAGTGATTGAGCGGCGCATCAACGAATATCGAGCCACGGGCAACAATGAAGAGGACCCGTGGAAGCTGGCGCAGATCATGCTTGATCTGCCTATTTCCCGCGCCATGCAAAGCATTATGGCTCATGTGAAGGAAGGCGATTCATGATACGGCTGAACTACCTGAGGGAATCCTCCTTAGCAGAACTCCGCAACGCGGTCAGTATCAACATAGATCGTTACCGAGATAGCCCCCCCTTCCTCGCGTCGTTCTTCGGCGGATCGGAACGATGGCTGTGTGAATCGTTAGTCACCGTGGCCGAGCTCCCGCCCCTGGATCCAGAGGATACGGGTAAGGCGGAAGCAAACAACGCCATTGCATTTCATAAGGCGCTAGCTGCCCTGACTGAAAGCCAGGCCGCCGACGAACGGCTCTGGGTTTGGTTAGCACATGAACTGTACTGGGACTACATGCGCCTTCGCTGGCCGATTGAGTCGGCACGGTCGAAGGATCCCGCTGCGTATATTTTTGAGCATTATTTCCTCTCCGGGAATGTGCGCAACTTGGTTCGCCATGGTCTCGCGCGGCTCTGGTGGTTTGCGCACACCACTCACGATAGCCATCGCGCTGACCCATATGAACTCACCCGAGTAATGCTAGAATACTCGGACAACCGTCAGTCAGTTATGGAGCGCGCCTTCTCGCGCAACCGCCAATTTGTCCAGACAATCTTAGAGCGCGCCCGTTATTGGCGAGCGCACGGGCGAGATATTCTAGCGTCCCGCGAGAAATTCCGCGGGTTATGCAAGGAGATGAACCTGTATGGAGGAACCCTCATGCTGGACTGCTTGCTGCGGGAGGATATATTCAAATTAGTTGATGACTTCGTTACCTGCGCTGTTCCTGCTTCAGGAACTGAAGTAGTCGATGTACGGTAGCGTCGAGGTCGGCGAGTTCGCGTTCCCTTACAACAAGTATGTCCTACCTTGCGACCGCAAGAGCTTCGCTGTTGCGGACGTTCTTGGCCCGGTTCCCTTCAATCTTGGGTGCCCAGGAGCCCGTACCGGGCTTGGGTTGATTGTCATGGCGGCAGTTTATCTGGTCATGGGTGATATCTGGAGCTCTAGATAACGGCCATGGCCGCCGAAAATTTGACGAGGTGATCAAGTCCCACCAGCCATGTGGCCGGCGATGGGGCAAGCACAGAAAGAAAGGCCTGGCCGAGGAGGCGCTCGCCCAGATCCAGAAGCTCTATGCCGTGGAGAAGGCGGCGCGCCCCCTAAGCCCCGAAGACCGGCAGCAGTACCGCGCCCAGCATGCCA
>JAJZZU010000178.1 GCA_021797365.1 Pseudomonadota bacterium
TTAGCCGCGATGCCTTCGCGGCCCTGAGCCGGCACCATTGGCCCGGCAACGTGCGCGAACTCATAAATCGGGTCCGGCGCGCGATGGTGATGTGCGAGCGCCAACTCATCGGGCCCGAAGACCTCGGTCTCGAACATGTCGGGCCCCACCGCGACATTCCGGTCGAGGAGACCTTGGCCGAGGCGCGTGAACGGGCCGAGCGCGAGGCCATCTGCGAGGCCGTCGACAGAAGCGCGGGAAATCTGTCGCGCGCGGCGCGATCGCTCGGGATTTCGCGCGTGACGCTCTATCGCCTGCTCGACAAATATCAGATTCCCCATCGTCTACCGCGGAACTGAAGCCGCCCATGGCTGCCCGCGGGTGGGGCTAGGGGCATTGTGATGAATCCGTACCCCCCGCGTGAGTGCTCCCGCGGGTGTGGCCCATCTCCTCTCATAGAACGCCATGGCCCGTTGTGCCGAGGTCGATGGACGCCCAAACCCTCGCGGGCCTGCCAGTCCACGAGCCGGGCGTCGATACCCATGGCCGCCGCAGGTGGCGCCGGCATGTCTTCCGGCGGGATTATGCCCTGCGAGACCCAGGCGGCCGCCATAACGGACATCAAGACTGCGTCGGGCGCTGAAAAGCCTGTCGGGATGGGTATCGAGCAATACCGGCCCATGACCCAGAGGGCCTCGTGGGGTGCCGACAACGGCAAAGATGGCGGAAGGGTTGGGGCGCGCGCGGCGCGGTCGACCGGGATCGTCGGCGTTTCCGGCCAGTAACCCTGGGTTGCAGTCCGCAGATAGGATAGGCGCCCGCTCAAATAAAGGGGTTCGGCGAGCGCGTAGCGCTGGCCCGTGTTGGTTCCGCGTCCCACAACCAAAGGATCGCGCAGCGTCCATGGGCGATCAAAGGCCAAGCGGGGCGGGCCGGCCGGTAAACTTAGAGGGTTGATCATTCGGTAGTCTGCCCGAGGGCGTGGTGTTCGCCCGGGCCCTGCGCACCAATGAACGGACCCCGGAACTGGGGACAGGGCTGCGCGCGCACCTCAACGCCCAAGCCGCCGTCTTGATTCGCCTGGTGGAGAGTTATCCCGACACGCGCGACAGGCTGGCGGAAATCTCATAGGGGCCCGAAGCGCAAGTATGGGACAGACTTACCCGGGGCCTTTGGGTACGCCTCTCGTTACGCCACCTTGAGGGCCGGCTGATGGTGGAGCACCAGCAAATCCGCCTCTGTCACCGTCAGGAACGCATAAGCCTCCCCTTGCATATCCGCGAACTCCACCAGAAAGACGGCCGGAGAAAGCGTCTCCACAATGGTGCCGACCTGCCCGCGTTGCAATCCTTCCTTGGGGAAATCCTTCACTAAAGCGACCACATCGAGCGTTCTCAGCGGACTAGAGACCTCGCGAGCGCAATAAGACTTAAGTCAAGTATAACGCTTCGCCATTTGGTGAACCACGACTGGCTGACTGGTAACCGCGTCGCGCACAGCCTGATAGGCATGTGCTTGCCGCGGCGCCGGCGTCTAAAACGGCGTGGCCAAGCGCAGGATGAGCGGGTGCATCACACCGTAGTCAGCCGGACCCTGCCGACCCGGCTCAATTTGACACGCTGCTTGGCTTGCCAGAGGTCATATCGGGACTGCAACGCAAGCCAACTCTCCGGGGAGCGTCCGAGCGCCTTGGAAAGACGCAGGGCCATGTCCGGACTTATGCCACTCTGCCCCTTCAGGATGCGACGCAAGGTCGAGGCCGAGGCATCGAGCGTGACTGCGAGTTCCCGGGCACTGAGCCCGTTGGGCTCCAGATAGACCGCGGTGAGAAATTCCCCTGGATGTGGAGGATTGTGCATAGCTATCAGTGATAGTCCTCATAGTCCACGACGTAGGCGTGACCCTTTCAAATGCCAACGTCAGGCGCCGATTTCCATTGACCCATACCGACCAGCGACCTGCAGAGGATGCAGGCGGAATCCGGGGACATCCATATCCTGGAGCGTATGCGCGGTATCCAGGGCGGCGAGGAGCATGCGTAGCCGCTTGGCGTGCTGCGACGGGTTTCCCGCCACACTTCCCTAGAAACCGACCATGACGTGGAGCAGCTTGCGGTAGGGCAGATACGTCGCGTTGTGTATGGGCACGAGTTCCTTATGCCCGAACATATCGCGCAGAGGCTTGGTGGCGAGCCGACCGGCGGGACTCAAAAGCGCCGTCACGATCTTGTGGCGCAAGGCCGGCGGGACCTTGGCGCTCACCGAGAAGGCCTGGTTGGGCAGTCCCGGCACCTTGTAGGCGATCTGGAGTTTGCCCGGGAAGTGCGCCTCCTGGCGCTTGAAGACCGGGAGCGGCTCGAGGGCCGCCACGCAGTTGCCCTCGACGATGTTGCGCGCCGCGGCCCCGAAGCTGTGAATGACGACGATGTAGGGTTGGCGTGCGGGGTTCGTAAACCAGCTGTCGAGCGTCAAGGTCGCCAAATTGGGCGGCGAGAACGCACACACCGAGCGCCCGATCAGGTCCTGGACCTTGCGCACTGGGCGCCCACCCTTTTTGGTAACGAGCACGAAATTGAGTTTGCCGCTCAACGCCGCGAGCGCATCGTCGTGCCAGTGGGCGATGCGCCACCCTATGAGGGCCGGGCCATCAAAGTAGATGGCGGCGGTATTATTGTGTACCTCGGCCATGTATGTGAGCCAGTTGCTGGTGTAATGGAACGTGATTGGCGCCCCTGTGGCGTGCGCGAGAAAGTCCGCGATCTTGCCGTAGACGGCGTCCGCCTGGGCGAGCCCCTGGCGGGGCGGGGCGATCATGACATAATGCGTGGGCCGGTTTGCGGCGTAGGCAGGGGCGCAAAAAAGACTCAAGATAATCGCCAAGGTGCGCAACATAGTGATCTCCTCATGTATCCGCGACGGAGTGTCCGCACCGTCAGCAGTCCCCGAATAGGCCCTGGCGTGGGCACTTCTTGTTATTGAGAGTCCTGTAAGATTAGACCGCGGGCCTGGGCTTGCAAGGGGTGGCGCGCATGCGCCGGACCGTGCCGGCTTGGCGTTCGCGCGGGCGGACTGATATAGTCGGTTCGCGACAGACAGCTTGCGGGAGAGGCCCGCCCCCCGGGGGCCGGGCGCCGACGACGCAACCGCCCGGAAACGTACCGGCAAAAGGACCGCGAGGCTACTACCGTCGACTCTGGAGAGAGACTGCGTGACAGTCCACCGAAGGGGCACAAGCTCTCAGGTCGTGGGACAGAGGGGTGACTGTGGATAGGCTCGCCGCCTGAATGGCGCGAGTTCGTGTGAATCGAACGCGAGATCTCTCATGGGTCACCGTACCCCGCTTTATGAAGAGCATGTCCATGCCGGCGCCCGCATGGTGGATTTCGGAGGTTGGGACATGCCCCTCCACTATGGATCGCAGATCGCCGAGCACCACGCCGTGCGCCGGCAGGCCGGTATCTTCGACGTCTCGCACATGCGCGCCGTGGAGGTCCGTGGCGTCGATGCCCGCGCCTATCTTCGCTACATGCTCGCCAATGATGTCGACAAGCTCGGTACCCCGGGAAAGGCGCTTTACGGCTGCCTGCTCAATGAGCAGGGCGGCGTCCTCGATGACCTCATCACCTATTTCCTGGCGCCTGACTGGTTTCGGTTGGTCGTCAACGCCGGACCTGCCGATCGCGACATCGCGTGGCTGCGCGCACATGCCGGGCGCTTTGCGGTCGACATCATGCCGCGCCCGGATCTGGCCATGATCGCCGTGCAGGGGCCGCGCGCCGACCATGCGGCCTCGCAGGTCCTGGGGGGCGAGGCCTACGCGGCGCTCGCGCGCCTGAAGCCCTTCCACGGGGCGTTCGTCGGCGACACCTTCCTGGCGCGCACCGGCTATACGGGAGAGGCCGGATTCGAGATCCTCATCGACGCGCGCGAAGCGGCCGGGCTGTGGCGGCGGTTTACCGATCACGGGGTCGTGCCGGCCGGCCTGGGGGCGCGCGATACCCTGCGCCTCGAGGCCGGTATGAACCTGTACGGGCATGATATGGACGCCACGGTATCGCCGCTGGAGTCGGGTCTCGCATGGACCGTGAGTCTCGCAGCCGAGCGCGAGTTCATCGGACGTTCCGCCCTTTTGCAGCAGCGCGTGCAAGGCGTTGCGCGTAGACTCACGGGGCTTGTGCTGCGTGGCCCCGGGGTTGTGCGCGACGGCCAGGGCCTCCAGGGCCCGTGGGGCCGGGGCACGGTGACGAGCGGCAGCTTTTCGCCGTCGCTTGCGCGCGGTATCGGTCTCGTTCGCGTGCCGGCGGCGGCGGCGGACGGGGACGCCTGCGAACTTATCGGCCGCTCCGGACAGGTCCTGGATGCGCGCCTGGTCGCGCCGCCGTTCGTGCGCCAGGGGCGCGCACTGATCGATCTTTGAGGGGAGGAGAGATGAGCAAGGTACCAGCGGATCTGCATTACACCAAGAGCCACGAGTGGGTGCGTGAAGACGGCATGGTGCTGGTCGTTGGCATTACCGACCACGCCCAGGATCTCATGGGTGACATGGTGTTCGTGGAGCTACCCAAGCCCGGGACGCGGGTGGATACCGGCAAGGAATGCGCGGTGGTCGAATCCGTCAAGGCTGCCTCGGACGTGTACGCACCGGTGGCGGGCGAGGTGACGGCGATAAACGAGGCGCTTGCCGATGCCCCGGAGACACTCAACGCCGATCCTTATGGAAACGGCTGGCTCTTTAAGATCAAGCCTGCCGATCCCGGCGCCGTGCGCGCCCTGCTCGACGCCTCCGCCTACGAGACCTTGCTCGCATCCGAAGCCTAGATCATGCCGTTCATTCCCCATACCGCGGCCGAGACCGCCGCCATGCTCGAGGCCACGGGCGCCCGGTCCCTCGATGATCTGTTCGACGAGATCCCCGCGCGCCTGCGTTCGGGGCCGCTTACGCATGTGCCCGAGGCCTTGACCGAGCACGAGATCGGCCGGCTCATGCGTGAGCGCGCCGCCGCCGATGGCGAGTTCCTGACGTTCGTGGGCGCCGGGGCTTATGAACACCATATCCCCGCGGCGGTCTGGGAGATAGCCGGTCGCGGCGAGTTTTATACCGCCTACACGCCCTATCAGGCCGAGGCCAGCCAGGGCACGCTCCAGCTCCTCTACGAGTTCCAGACGATGATCGCAAGCCTCGTCGGTCTCGATGTCGCCAATGCCAGCCTCTACGACGGCGCCTCGGCGTTGGCCGAGGCCGTGCTCATGGCCGTGCGCTTGCATGGCCGGTCCCGGCGCGTGCTGATTCCCGAGACCGTGCACCCCCTGTATCGCCAGGTTGTGCAAACCATCGTCTCGGCCCAGGCGATCACGCTCGACCTCGTGCCCATGGATGGTGCCGGGACTACCGATGTCGGGGGGCTTGCGTCGCGCCTCGCAGGCGCCGCCGGGCTCGTCATTCCCCAACCGAATTTCCTGGGATGCCTGGAGGATGTGCATGCCATGGTGGCGGCCGCGCGCGCCGCCGGGGTGCTTGCCATCGGGCTTGTAAACCCCATCGCCTGCGCACTTATCGTGCCCCCGGGCGAATGGGGGCCGGGTTGTGACATCGCGGTCGGCGAGGGCCAGCCGCTCGGCGCCCCCTTGTCTTCGGGTGGCCCCTATTTCGGTTTCATGGCGTGCCGCCGCGAGCATGTGCGACAGATGCCGGGGCGTATCGTCGGGCGCACGGTGGATGCGGCCGGCCACGAGGCCTATACCCTCACCCTGCAGGCGCGTGAGCAGCACATACGCCGCTCCCGCGCGACCTCCAATATCTGCACCAATCAAGGCCTGTTGGTTACCGCCGCCACGGTCCACATGGCGTTGCTGGGGCCCGAGGGCCTAAGGCGTGTCGCGGCGGCCGCGCACGCCAACACCGCGATGTTGCGCGCGCGTCTCGAGGCCATACCGGGCGTGCGCGCGGCGTTCCCCGATACGCCGTTTTTTCACGAAGTGGTCTTGAGGCTTCCGGTGCCGGTGCCCGAGG
>JAJZZU010000179.1 GCA_021797365.1 Pseudomonadota bacterium
GAGCAAAGCTTTCGACTGTCGGAGCTGCGCGGCCGTAACGTGGTTTTGTATTTCTATCCGAAAGACAACACCCCCGGCTGCACGACCGAGGGACAGGATTTCCGCGATCACTACGAGGGGTTCGAAAACCTGAACACGGTCATCCTGGGCGTATCACGTGACGACATAAAGTCCCATGAGTCCTTCAAGACCAAGCAGTGCTTTCCGTTCGATCTCATTGCCGACATCGACGAGGAGCTATGCCGCGCGTTTGATGTGATCAAGGAAAAGAACCTTTACGGGAAAAAATCCATGGGGATCGAAAGAAGTACTTTCATTATAGATGAGCATGGGGTCTTGCGCCGGGAATATCGCAAGGTCAAGGTCGATGGTCATGTGCTCGCGGTATTGCGGGATCTGCGCGAGATCGTTGCGCGGTAATGACTGGGCATCGCAAGTTGTTCGTTCTCGACGCCAGCGTGCTGATGCACGATCCGGCGGCCTTGTACCGGTTCGAGGAGCATGACATCTACGTTCCGGTCGCGGTGCTCGAGGAACTGGACGCCCACAAGCAGGGCAGCTCGGAGATCGCCCGCAATGCCCGCCAGGCCAGTCGCTTTCTCGATGAAATCCTGGTGGCGGCACCCGCTGATCTGGCCGCCGGAGCGCCACTACCGCATGCCGAGGGCGCCGCTGGCGGACGCCTTTTCATCTCGCTCGGGGCCGCGCCCCGGGACCATGCCAAGGCGCCGCCGGCATGCGGTGTCGGTAGCGAATTACTGGCCATAACGCGCCAACTCGCCTGCGACCACCCGGGCCGTGAGGCGGTGCTCGTCAGCAAGGACATCAATCTGCGCATCAAGGCGCGCGCCCTGGGCCTTAGGGCGGAGGACTATACCAGCGAGCAGGTTCTGGACGATGCCGACCTTCTGTATCGTGGCATCGGCACGCTGCATCTCACATCCGCGGACGTGCTCGAGTCGCTTGCCGGCGGAGAGTCGCGACGTCCGGCCTTCGAGATCCGCGGCACTGCCCCGGCGGGTTGGTCTGTGGGTCAGTTCCTGCCCGGGGACGAGGCCTCACTGCCCGATACCATCGTCCGTGAGACCGGTGTTGGCTATGCGCGCCTGGAGGCCGTGCTCGATTACACGAAAGAGGAACGCGCGGTGTGGGGGGTGCGGGCGCGCAACCGTGAGCAGAACTTCGCCTTGAACCTGCTGATGGATCCGGACATCGACCTCGTGACACTGCTCGGCCACGCCGGGACCGGCAAGACCCTGCTTGCGCTCGCCGCCGGTCTTGAACAGACCATAGAGCAGCAGCGTTACACCGAGATCATCATGACCCGCGTCACCATCCCGGTGGGCGAGGATATCGGCTTCCTGCCCGGGACCGAAGAGGAGAAAATGACCCCCTGGATGGGGGCCCTGGAGGACAACCTCGACATCCTGAACCAGGGCGAGGCCCACGGCCATGGCCGGTCGCAATGGGCGCGCGCGGCGGCCGGTGACCTGATTCGCGCACGCATCCGCGTCAAAAGTCTGAACTTCATGCGCGGCCGCACATTCCTGCGCAAGTTCATCATTATCGATGAGGCGCAGAACCTGAGTGCCCGCCAAATGAAGACGCTCATCACCCGCGCGGGGCCCGGCAGCAAGGTCGTATGCCTTGGCAATATCGCGCAGATCGACAGCCCCTACCTGACCGAAACGACCTCCGGCCTTACCTATGTGGTGGATCGCTTCAAAGGTTGGGCGCACGGGGGGCATGTCACGCTGGAGCGGGGTGAGCGCTCGCGGCTTGCCGACTACGCCACCTCCGCCCTATAGCAACGCATCACCCCACCCTCGGATCACCCGGGCCCCAGGGCACGCAGCCAGAGCGCGAGCGCCGCCAGTGTCGTCAGCAGCACTACCGGCGTCATGATGAGCCCGGCACGCATATAGGTCCGCCACGAAATGGTCTGTCCCTTGCGCGCCAGTACATGCAACCAGAGCAGCGTGGCAAGACTCCCGAGCGGCGTGAACTTCGGCCCGATATCGCAGCCGATCACATTGGCGTAGATCATCGCCTCACGGGTGGCGGGCGCAATGGCCACGACATCATGGACGGCAAGGGAACCCACGAGCACGGTCGGCATATTGTTCATGATCGCCGATAGGAAGGCGCTCACAAACCCCGTCCCAATGGTCGCCGTCATGAGTCCATGGGCCGCTAACCCTTGAAAAAGCCGCGCGAGCCACGCCGTGAGCCCGGCATCGCGCAGACCATAGACGACAAGGTACATGCCGAGACTGAACACGACGATCTGCCAGGGGGCCTCGCGCAGCACGCGCGCGACTGGCACCACGGCCCCCCGCCCCGCCCGCCAAACACGCGCCGCGACCAGCAAAAGGATGAGTGCCGCAAGTCCCGTGAGCAGGGATACCGGGACCTGTAGGCGTCCGGCCAGGAAATAGCTGACGAGCAGCAAGACGAGCACCGGCCACGACAGGCGAAAGAGTAGCGGGTCCTTGATCGCGGCCACCGGGTCCTCGAGCCGCCCCAGGTCGTAGGCCCGCGGAATGTCGCGCCTATAGTAAATCCAGAGCATGGCGAACGTCGTAAGGCCGGCCACCACGTCCACCGGTGCCATGACCAGGGCGTAGCGCCGAAACGGGATATCGAAGAAGTCAGCCGAGACGATATTGACGAGATTGGAGATCACAAGCGGCAGTGAGGTGGTATCGGCGATGAAACCCGTGCCCATCACGAACGCCAGTGCCGCCACCGGGGAAAACCCAAGGGCCACGAGCATGGCAAGCACGATGGGCGTCAATATGAGCGCCGCGCCGTCATTGGCAAAGAACGCGGCGACCAGGGCCCCTAAGAGAATGATGAGGGGAAAGAGCTTACGGCCGTTCCCGCCCCCGGCACGCGCCATATGCAAGGCCGCCCAGTGAAAGAAGCCGGCCTCATCTAATAAAAGCGAGATAATGATGAGCCCCACAAAGGTCAATGTCGCGTTCCAGACGATGCCCCACACCGTGGGAATGTTCTGGACGTGCACAACGCCGAGCGCCAAGGCCACGAGCGCCCCGAGCGTCGCACCCCAGCCGATACCAAGCCCCTTGGGCTGTACGATCACCAAAAAGAGCGTGAATATAAAAACCGCGACTGCCAATACCATCTCTACCCCTCCCCACTCAGCCCAGTCGCCCGCCCTTTCCCTTACGCAGCTAGCCGGTCACGGCGGGCCAACGCCGCCCGGGACGCAACCGGTGTGGCGCACATAGGCATCGCAGAATGCCTACGCCTCACTCCTCGTGCGAAACGCCCCCCACGGGATACCCTGGGGACCGTATTCTCGCGAACGAGCCTGCGACTTCAGCCATGGGCCGGTTTAGCGATCGCCGATGTCGCAGCCGCTCAGTCCGGACTGCCGCCGCGCCTCCAGGCGCCGTACATCGTCGGCCAATGCGCCCGCGCCCGGGGCCTTGCGTAGGGCGACGATGACGGCCGCCACCCACGGCGCTAGGTCGGGATGGCGCCGGTAGTACACCCAGGTACCGCGCTTGCGCACGGCCACCAGTCCGGCCGTGCGCATCACCGCAAGCTGGCGTGACACAACCGCCTGTGGCAGACCCAAGGCCGCGGTAAGGTCGCACACGCAAAGCTCCCCCACGGCCTCGAGCAGCACAAGGAGACGCCGCCGGACGGCGTGGCTCAATACCGGGAAAAGGTCGTCCTCGGTGATCACGCACCCATTATATTCTATATTCGATATATATGCGCAAGCATATATAGTGGGATCGGGCACGGCGCACGGGCCCTACGGCCAGACCGGTGGTCAAGGCGGTCATTACCTCATCCCCGACCTCCCGGACCCTGGTCGCCCCACGACCGAGGCCAAGGCTCAGCCGCTCAGGGGCAGCCCCGCGCCGACCGCACCCCCGGACACGGGGATGTCATAGCGTTCGGGATATTCGACGGCCTCGAGATAGAGGCCGTGCGGGGGGGCGGTAATGCCGGCCATGGCCCGTTCGCGGGCGGCCAGCACCTCGGCCACCCATGCCACCGGACGCTCGCCCGCGCCGATCGCCGCCAGCACACCGGCGATGTTGCGGACCATATGGTGGAGGAAGGCATCGGCGCAGATCACCATGACGACAAGCGGCCCGCGGCGCTCGATGGTCAGAGAATGAACGGTGCGCACGGGGGTTTTGGCCTGGCACTGCGCGGCCCGAAACGCGCTGAAATCGTGACGGCCGATCAGCGCCGCGGCGGCCGCCTCCATGCGCGCGGCATCGAGCGGCCGATAATCGAAACTCAGCTGATCGCGAAACAAGGCCGGGCGCGCCCGCCGGTTCAACCAGACGTAGCGGTAGCGGCGGGCGCGCGCCGAGAACCGGGCATGGAAGTCGTCGGGCACCACGCGCGCCCACAACACCGCGACGTCGCAGCCGAGGTGGGCATTGGTGCCGCGCACGAAGGCCTCGGGACGGCGCTCGACATCGCTGTCGAAATGCACCACCTGGCCCAGCGCATGCACCCCGGTGTCGGTCCTGCCGGCGGCGACCACCCGTATCGGCGCGCAGGCCACCTTTGCGAGCGCCTGCTCAAGGGTATCCTGCACGGTCGCGACACCGACCTGACTCTGCCAGCCGCAAAACCGCGCGCCGTCGTACTCGACACCGAGCGCCCAGCGGGTCACGGCGTGCAAGACAGGTCGATCAGCCCGCGCGCGGCCTCCGGCAGGGCCTTGCCGCGCGTCGCGCGCGCCCCCTGGAAACGGCGCCGATCGGCGGGGGTAAGCGTAAGCGAACGACGCGCCCCGATCAGCACGAGCGACTGCGCCGCGGTGCCCGAGGCCACGGCGATCACCTTCTCCCCATGTGGGTCCAGAAGCTTCACGCCACGGCCCTTGGGCATCACCGGAAGATCGGCCTCGGCCAGTACCAACAGGTGGCTTGCGGTGGCGCATGCCACCCAGCCGCCCCTCGCCACCAGCACGGGTCTCAGAAGCGACGCCCCGGCCTCGAGCCGCACGACCGCCTTGCCGGCCTTAGCGCGCGTCTGAAGATCGGCGAGAGGGACCTTGAAGCCCTGACCGCTGTCGGCCACCAACAGCGCTTCGTCGCTGTCCTCGCCCATCAACACGCCCTGGAACGTCACCCCGGCCCCCGGCTCCAGGGTCTTTGACAGCGGCTCCCCAAAGCCCCGCGCCGACGGCAGCTTGTGGGCGAGCACCGCATAGCTGCGTCCGGCGCTGTCGAGAAAGATCGCCGGTTGTGTGCTGCGGCCGCGCGCCGCCTGACGGAAGCTGTCGCCGGTGCGATACGACAGCGCCGCGCCATCGATCTCGTGGCCACGTGCCTGACGTACCCAGCCATTGGCCGAGAGCACCACGGTCACGGGTTCGGCGGCCAGATCGCCCAGCGCGATCGGACGCGCCACAGGCCGCTCCCGCAGCGGCGACCGGCGTTCGTCACCGTAGTCCTTGGCGTCGCGCACAATCTCATCTTTCACAAAGCGTCTCAAGCGCGCCTGCGAGCCGAGCAGGCGCTCTAGGCCGGCGCGCTCATGAGACAGCCTGTCACGCTCCTCTTTGAGCTTGATCTCCTCGAGTCTCGCAAGCTGACGCAGGCGCATCTCGAGAACCGCGTCGGCCTGGCGCTCGCTCAAGGAGAACCGTGTCATGAGCGCCTCACGGGGCTCGTCCTCACTGCGAATGAGACGTATGACCTCATCGAGGTGGTCGAAGATCGTGAGTAATCCCTCGAGGATGTGCACGCGCTCGTTGATCTTGTCGAGGCGGAAGACCAGCCTCTTGCGGACCGTGTCCACACGGAATGCGAGCCACTCCGAGAGCAGTTCCCGCAGGCCATAGACACGCGGCCGCCCGTCCGACCCTATGAGGTTCAGATTGACGCGATAGCTCTTCTCAAGATCCGTGGTCGCAAACAGATGACCCATGAGCGCCTCGACATCCACGCGATTCGAGCGCGGAACGATGACCA
>JAJZZU010000180.1 GCA_021797365.1 Pseudomonadota bacterium
CGCTCGTCGATTGCGAGCCGTCCGCGATAGGTGTCCGGTGGCGTTGCTGTCACGCGTCTGATGACAGGACCGCCGACGCCTTCACCGTCAATCGCCCGCAAATCATCACGAACGACGGCAAAACCGCTCCTCTTGAGTTGGTCAATATCCCAGAGATAGCCCCCGCCGCTGTGTTCCTCGAGCCGGAGAACAAAGAGGTCGTTGCGGCTGCCGTCGATGCGGACTCCGACATCACGCTCGGTGAGTAGCCAGACGTCGCAGCGGTAATCCCGGGGCTGGCAGGACTCAAGCAGCGCGGCCTTCATCTCGCGCGGTTTGGTCTGAAGAAGCTCGCGGGCCTGCTTTGCTCTGATGAATTTGTGGTGGGCGAGCGTCCAGCAAGTGGCCTCGTAACTTGCACCAATCCGCAACGAAAGCTGGTAAACGGTACTTGGTCGCCGAAAATCGCGAGTGGTCCAGGCCTGTCGAGCCGCGTGCCAAGCGACGATCCATCGAGGCATCATGAACTCAACAGCGAATGCATCGGCCTCAACCTCCTGAAATTCGCCTGTCGGCTGTGCTTGCAGTGGCATCCGCCGCAGGATGCTGTCGTCGTCAAGGCTGGGGGGATGCTGCAGGCAAAAGTGGCCGAGCTCATGAGCCGCAGTGAACCGTTGAATGCTCATCGGACGTTGAGTGGTAACAAGGATGCCTGGTCCAGGATCGCTCAGATAAGCACCGAGGAGCCCTTGCAGGGGTCGCACGAGCAGCGGTAGTTCCATGGCATGGATTGCGGCAAAGACGTCGACGTTGCCGCCAGTCGCCTCGATCTGCTGACGCAAATCAAGTTGCCGATGCAGCCGCGCCGCGGCCTTCGTGCCAGCGCGGACAGCGCTCCGATAATCCGCGGCCACCATAGATCAGCGTCGTGCCGCGCGCGATCGAGCACGTAGGTATTCAGCGAACCGCCCGAGCTCGGTGCGGTCCTGCTCCGACAGGTCCGCCGCCTTACGCGCCAGATGGGCCACATCGATTGGCAAGCTCGCCGCAGCGTCTTCCCCGGTGAAATAGCCCGCCGGCTGACGGTACAGCTTAGCAAGCCTGGCAAGTTCGATTGCCTCGACGCGGCGCTGACCGTTCTCGATATCCGTCAGGGCAGTTCGTGGGATCTTCAAATACGTTGCGACCTCTTCCTGCTTGAGGCCGAGATACTTACGAGCTTCACGTAGCCGGCCGCCCAGGTGCCGGCGCGCTTCGTCATCGTTATCCTGATGAACTGTAAGTTCGGTCATGATTCCGCTCCTTTCTTTCTCGCCCACAGTTTCTCTAAATTGGGCAAAAGTTGGCCGAGTGCACTGTCGACTGAAGTGTATCCACCTACCCGAACCACGCTCTCAGGCACTTCGAACCCGACAATCTCTTCAACTGCGCACAGGATTGAAACGACCACCAACGAGTCTATGTGAACCGATGCCTTGGCAATGTCTGCCCGTGCCACGGGCAGACCTACGCCCCTAATTGATGCCTCGATCTTTACAGCCTCGACCAATTCGTCGCGCAGTGTTGCCTCGACGGTAGTCGAGGGGAACGGCACAACCTTGACAGGCGGTCGGACGAGTGTGAGAGCTACCATATCCGTGTCTTTTGGCGACTTTAATTAAGTATAATGTCTGTTTTCCCGACATGCAAGGGTTTTCACTGCCTTCGGACGAGGGGCGCGTTTAGAGCCCGACGCGACTTTGCCGGAAATATTTCCCGAAGAAATCGGTGGTCCGCACTTCTGCGCTCTCGCCGACTAGCGCATGCGAGCCGAACCAACGAATATAGTGAACGGCTAAATATGGAACAGCTTGACCGGCTGGTTGTGGCCGATACCGGCCATTTTAGTACAAGGCGTTAGGGTCTGCTTTGGCCGATAACCGGCCTTTCGTGACCACCCCCCAGTGGTTGATTCCTAGCCACAATCTTTCATGGCGTCCTTGAATTTCTTCTCGACCTTGATATTTAAAGACACAAAATATAAGCGGAGCACCCCACTAGTAACGGGCCCAAACGGCCTACCCCAGCATCCCCACCAAATCGTCTGCTCTTAAGTGCGTATACCGCTTCAGCATCTGCAAGGTCTTATGCCCTGTAATGGCGGCCACCTGCATAGGGTTCAACCCTTTCTCAAACAGCCGTGAGGTCGCCTCATGCCGCAGGTCGTGGAAGGTCAGGCCCTCGATACCAGCCGCCTTACAGACCTTCTCGAAGGCCTGGGAGATCGAATCGGGGCGCACATATCAGGCCGAATGGCCTATGCCCCATACCCGGCCATCGATACGCCGGGGCAGGACGTCCAGGACGCCCAAGGCCGCCGTGGAAAGCGGCACCCGCCGGGGCGTCCCGGTCTTCGTTTCCGGGATCAGGAGTACCCGGGCCTTACGGTCCATGTGGTCCCAGCGCATGGCCGCGATCTCCCCGCGACGCATGGCGGTCTCGATGGCCCAGATGATGATATCGGCGATACCGACCCCCGCATGAGGGCCCGCGTCATAGGCCTGTGCGGCCGCCAGGAGGCGAGCTTGCTCATCGCCGACCAAGCGGCGGTCACGTCCACCGGGGAGCTTGGGGCGCTGGCCCTTGACGAAGTCTACGGGGTTCGTCAAGGACTCCATGCCCCAGGCGGTGCGGGCGGTATTGAAGAGATGGGAGAGCAAGGCGAGACGGATCCGAATCGAGTTCGGGGCCAGGCCCCGCGCCTCTAGATCGCGGACCGCCTGCGCGATGTCCTTGCCCCGAATACTCGCCAACATGCGCTGCCCTAATGACGATTCGCGCCATGCCGTGATCGTTGACCGTTCACGATCGGCGCTGCGCTTATAGGAACTGATCTCGATCTCGTAGCGATCCAAGGCCTCGGCGAGCGTCGTGGATTCAGCCTCTATTCGGGAGACGAATATTCCGCGATCCATCTCCTCCTCGATACGCCGCGCCCGCGCCCCCGCATCAGCCTTACTGTCGAAGGTCCGCGTCTGGACGCCATAACCCTTCCGCTTAACGATGGCTCGCCAAGATCCTGACCGTTTCTGAAGGCATGCCATCCCCGCCCCTGTTTGGTTTCTGGAGTTACCAACAGGTTACCAAACTCGGGATGTTTGCGGGAAGGTCTATTGTAAGTGCTTGATTTTATGGTGGGCCGTGTTGGGATCGAACCAACGACCACCTGATTAAAAGAACTCACAGACCAATAACTGGCAATAGCTTGCAACATACTATAGCAGGATATTCAATGACTTATAGGCGTATCTCTTTTGCGCCGTGTTGTGGATAACTCCCGTTTTTCGCCTATCAGTGTCCCGCCAGTGTCCCGCAACCATTATGGAACTATCCGTCCAGCGCCATGGCGGCGCAAGCAAAGGTCAAATTGATCCTTGCTTATCCACCGCCGACCGTCTTGCCGCCGACCGCCGGGGATCTCTCTTTTGATAATGGGGAAGTGTTGGGTTTTCTCTTTTGATAATAGAAAAGTGTCGGGACAGGACAACGTAAGGCAGGGCCGGGTATTACCTCACGCTCGATACGTTCCACCTTGTCCAGGGTGCCATGTGAGATCCCGGCCATGTCGGCCAGGACGTCGCGGGTTTCGCCCCGCTCGGACGCTTCCGCCAAATTTGGCGGAAGCGTTTTGCCGGGTGCCGTCTGCCCGTGGGCCTGCCTCTCCCTCGCCAGCTTCGCCAAGTCCTCTTTCAGGCTCAGGGCTTGCCCTCCCGGTTGTGCTGGTTTTCCAGCATGGTCAGTCGTTCTTCAATCTCGGTAAGCTCCAAGGTTTTCCTCTGTGACTCCAGAATGGCGGCCAGCCCTTGGCCTTCCTCGATGCTGAGTAGTCCGTTGGCTACCGCTTCCAGAACCCCACTCAGCGCCTTTGCCGTGTCTGCCGCACTCTCCACCTTGGGCATGGTGAACGTGATAAGGCGGCCTTTCCGGGCAGGCCATACGCGATCCAAAATGATGCGAGCGGCTTGCATATCGCCGTCTTGGGCTTCCCGGATCACGGACTTGAGCAGGTCTTGTGCCGCGTCCGTTCC
The DNA here is from genome assembly GCA_021797365.1 of Pseudomonadota bacterium. The sequence goes on from JAJZZU010000180.1 coordinate 4,047, forward strand.
GAGTGCGTCCAGGGCTACCAAGGCCGCGTTCTTTGATCCCTTGGGCCGTCCTGCCGGGTTAGCAGACCGACCTTTCGGGAAGGGTCGGCCCGGGCCGTTCTTGCGCTGTTTGGGAGGTGTTTCATCAGCCATGTGGTTTATTCCCCATCGCTACCCAATCCGCCACGCGATAGCCGCCGTTGATCTCTGGCGTTACGGGCTCATAGCCAGCAATAAGTGGATCTCCGGGGGCCAGTTCCTTGTAACCCTCCGAGGTGTGCAGCAGGTAGCCCGCGATGGATAGATCCGGTCGCACGATAGTGCGAATGATCGTAATGGGCTCCATGGTGGCCGGTGTGGCCTTTTCCAGTGCCGCCAGGCGTCTGTGTTGTGTTGCGCTCATATCCCTGTCTCCATATTGTTACCGGGTAACGATTCACGGATCACGGTGCAGGCAGCTTCCAAGCTCATCTCACACAAGTTCCCGCGAGCAGGGAAGGTGCCCGGTGCCACGTCGTGCAGGTCCAGAACCGCCCGCCAGGGCTTGCGTGAGACGCGGTAGAACAGGATGGGCCTACGGTTCAGGGTGTCGGCCTGTCGCTGTGCCTGTGCCCACCATGACGCGATAGACAAGACTTCTTGCCGCTTCGCCTCGATGGCCCATTCGCGAACGTCCAAGCCATCCGCTCCCCCATGCCGGGCCTGATCCACGTTCCGCCGGACGGTAAAGCCGAGCTCATCCGAGAGTAGGGCGAACAATTCCCGTTCCCCGGCCTGTCCCTTTCGTCTCTGCATGGCGCTCATGACAGCCCCCCGGCAGTCTTGGCCGCCTCATAGTAGGCATCCCGTAGGCGCTTACCCTCAGCGCAGTACCGGCCAGTCCGACCATAACAACACCCGGTGGCCTGTCCCTGCCCGAATAAGTGGTTATAAAAGGCTTCCGCTAGGTGCGCGACTTCCTCAGCCTTGGTGCGTTTCACCTTCGCGTCATGTTCCAGTATCGCCGCCCGTTCCTCTGCCGCTTCGAGGGCTGCCCTTGCCGCGATCACCTGCCGGGCCTTGGTGGTGCGGGCCTCATTCAGACAGTGCGCCTTGGTGTCCGGGAAGCGTTCGCAGGTGGATAGAACGTCCGCGATGGTGGCGTGGTCGGTCTCACCGATAAAGGCCAACCATGCGCGAAGATCCGCAGTCTCCGTCTCAGTCAGCGTTACATTACCCGGTGACGGATTGGCCGCTTGCCATACCTGCCATTGTTCCAGGCTTTCTGTCTCACCGCTCTGGACTTTGTTATTTTGTGCCGTATCAGGCGTATCAGCCGTGCAAGCCAATACGGGCGCGGGTTTCGCTGATACGGGGGTGCCGTATCGTGCCGTATCAGCCGTATCAGGTGCCCCCTTAGTCGGGTTCGCCCGTATCTCGTCTGTGGTCTCGCCCGCTGCAATGCGGGCCACTAAACTTGCTAGGCTCATTCGCTGCCCCCTTTAAGGGTAATTGGGTAGAGCTTGACGCCACGCCCGCCGATTCGCTGGAACCTGCTACGCTCGCCGTTCGCGCCCGGTTTCGGTAATGCCCCGGCCTCTTGCAGGGTGTCGAGTGCCCTAGTGAAGTCGAATCCTCTAAGGGCTTCGCGCAGGGCTTGGGACGTAAACAGGTAAACCCGCCCCTGTTCGCTGTCTCGATACCAGCCTGCCCGGTCGCGCATGATCGCGGTTTCGGGTAAGTCCGCGCTGGTGAAGCGCCCGTCACCATGGCGCTCGATAAAGTCCGAGACCTTCTCCACGATCTGCCGCCGTTCGTCATTCCCTTGCCCGCGAGTGGATAGCCACGCCTTGAAGCCGTCTATTGCCGCATCCAGGGCTACGCCTTCGGGCCAGCCGGTAAGCCCGTACTCGGTCGCCAGTT
>JAJZZU010000181.1 GCA_021797365.1 Pseudomonadota bacterium
GTTTCTTTCAGGCGCGCCTTCAGGGCCGGATCCTTGACGAACTTGTGGATCCCGGTCAGCGCGGCGATCAGCGTGTCGTCGTTATAAGGCTTGGGTGGCCTGGTTTGTTTCGCGATTACGGAGGCATCCTTGCAGGGCAGCTTGTCGCCTTGGTGGAGGATGCGTAGCACACCCGATGCATCCTCATCATCCCCGCTTTCGTCTTTCTCGGTGCGCACCGACGGGTCCTCTCGAGAAAGGGAGGTCCAACCGGCGTTTTCCACGATGCGTGCAGTGGCCTTGAAGCGCTCGCCGGACGAAAACACAAAGATCGCCTCGCGCGTCTCGAAATGCTCCGGTTCCATGAAAAGTCGCGTATAGCTTTCGCAGATCATCGCGTACACGGCACGCCCGATTTTCGAGATGCTGCCGGGCAGTGGCTGGCCCGCATTGGCGGTCGCATGGCCGGTCGGAATGATGCCGTAATGGGCTTTCACCTCCGCCGTGTTCCAGGCGGGATGCTTGCGCGCGGCATCGACCCCCGCCGGGAGCGTGCCGCCGTGGATCGCCTTTAGGATCCGTGAGGAGTCGGCGTGCTGCTCTTCGGGTAGCCAAGGGCAGTCGGTGCGCGGATAGGTCGTCGCCTTCGCCTCGTAGAGTTCCTGCGCGGCCTCGAGCGTCTTCGCGGCCGAAAGACCCAGGCGGCGGTTCGCGGCGCGCTGCAGGGTGGACAGGGCGTAGGGCATGGGCGCCTGGCGCGTGCCCTTCTTCGCGGAGAACGAAGCAACCGTCGCGGTTTGCCCCGGGATCTTGCGCGCCAGGGCATCGGCCGGCGCGCGATCGAGAAGGAGACCCTCGATGGTCAGGTCCTCCGGGATCATCCACAGGGCCCGAATCTCGCCGGAAGGGCCGGCAAGCCCGGCCTGAACGGTGTAGTGATCCTTGCGCACGAAGCCTTCGATCTCCCGCCGGCGGTCCACGAGAAGCGCGAGGGTGGGGGTCTGTACCCGCCCGATGGGCCACAGCGCGCCCTGCCGGCGCGTCATGGCATAGCTCCCGTTTAGCGACACGAGCCAATCCGCCCGCTGGCGGGCCAGGGCGCTCTGGAAGAGGGTTTCGTATTCGGTGTTGGACTTGACAGCCTTCAGCGCGGCGCGGATCGAGGCCTCATCGAGGCTCGACAGCCACAGCCTGTCCGTCTGGCCCTTCCATCCCAGGTAATCCAGCACCTCGTCGACCAGCAGCTGGCCTTCGCGGTCGGCATCCCCCGCATTCACGACCGTGGAGGCCGAGGCCAGCAGTTTCTTGATCACCCCGACCTGATGCCCGGCATCCTTGTCTCGTGGCGCCAGTTCCCACTTCACCGGGATGACCGGGAGGTGGCTTGGCCGCACGCGGCCGCCCGTGTAGGCCTCGGGCTTCGCCTGTGAGAGGAGGTGGCCCCGGCACCACGTCACGAGCACGCCGTTGGCGCACTTCAGATAGCCGTCGCGCTTGACCGGGGAGCCCAGCACGGCCGCGATCTCTTTCGCCACCGAAGGTTTTTCCGCGATGTAGACTTTTGCCATCTCTGGTCCGCCATGGAGAATGTCCTGACGATGTTGTACCGCAGGTGGGGCAGGGCCTGAAGGCGCACGGGGTCGGTGTCGGGTGCGGGGCCCCAATGGCACGCACCGCAACCGGCGCCGTCCATGGCGTCAAGTGGCGTCACTTGACGCCAGTCTTCACCGGGCGTCCCCGTTTGCTACCATGCTGGCATGAAGACACCGACCATACGTCTCTGTCTGCGGTTTTACCCGGAGAGGCATGCCGAGCACCGGGAGATCGCGGAGTTTTTTCGCGCGATTCGTGCCAGCGGTCGGCAGGGCGACGTGGGGCGCCACGTCGAGGCGGCGTTGCTCGCCTACCTGCGCGGGCAGCCTGCCCCGCGGCGGACACTTACAGGCATTGCGGAGCGAACAGGCCCCGTCGTGCCCGAAGTCGCGGCCGAGCCGGGTGGTGGAGGGGAGAATCAGGCTCACCCCCAGGCGGGGGCGGCGGACGGCGGGACCTTTCCCCCGCTGCCGGCGAGCCGGGAGCCCTTGAAGGGAGAAGGCGGCCGCAGCGAGCGTAATCCCCGGATGGCCGCGCTCGTGCGCAATATCCACCGGGATCTGAGCGGTTCGTCCTGATCCAACACGATGCCCCGTCTGGTACGCAGGAGTCATGCTTTCAGGCTCAACGTTCACGCTTTTCCTGCCCCGGTGGGACCTCAGCATACTCGATAACGCCTTTATCTTGGTGGCGATCAAGTGCTGCAAGCGGTTTGTATACGAGTTCATTCAGTAGTGGCGCGAGATCTTGATCCGAAGCCCCCAGCTCTTTTGCGAGCCGTAAACGCTCTGAAAGAACTCTGTTTTGGAGGCTTAGATTTTCAAGGGTGAGTCGGCGCCTCTCGGCTGATTCTCGATATTCGCGGTCCTTTCGCCTTTCGTGGCGATCATTTAGGTACTGGCGAATGACCTCAAGCGCATTGAGCTTGCCGAGAAATTCCCAGAAACCAGGTGAACTAAGCTGGACAGATGACAACACGATCTGTTCGGAGCGCAGAACAAGTGACGATATCTCTTCTGCGGTGGGTGGCCAGTCTCGGACATAGCGTACCGCGCGTCGTGGCCCCAAAGGCCAACCAATATACATTCCGAGTGGATACCACGGAAAAGGGAATTCGCGCGATGCGCGTTTTAGACTGGAAATGACGGATTCGAAAACAAGCAAGGAATCATAGGCGTGTGTAATGTCGCTCAGGTATGCCGCAATTAATTCAACCTCGATTGCACCATGACCGTAAACTCGCAGCTTTCCTTTTTCTTGTGGCATGACTTAGCTACTCCCTTTTTATGGTGACGCCGAACGTAGAAGTGAGCGGTTTTAGCGGTTAGAGTAAGCAGCATATGCCACACACCTGCTAATGGCTTGCCAAAACGAAAGATCATTCTGCTCAACCTCAAACTCTTGGAGGGTTTCGTCTGAGTCGCTCCCCCCCTGCGTGCGCAATAGACGATGGCTCCAAAATCGGTCCTGTATTTCCAATTAGGGTGAGCGACCGCGTTTCGAAAGGCGCGCACTGGATTGTCACTCAAGAATTGGGCGCATTTCTCCGTAGCAGAACCGCTCGGGCACACCTTCGAGAGAACACGAAAGCATGCCTCTGGCAGATAGACAAAGCAAATGTAGTTCTGTGTCAAAACTTGAGCGCGAGCGACAAAGGGGGTTGTTATGAACGGCACGGGCTTGATCCATCCAAACCTGAAATGCATGAAGCTCAGCAAGACGATTTTGAAGTGGCACAGGGGAAGCCGCTCGGATTTTCGCCTTCTGCTCAGGCGAAAGAAACCGAACATCAGCGGCAATAGTAGTAGCGAGTTTGTCCGCCATTTCAGGGTTGAGCTTTATCTCCTTCGTGAGCCGAGGAGCGAAACCCTTCATTTGCATATCAAGATGCTGCCAGTTTATCAGTTTGCATACCCCTCTGCCCGCTGAATCACCCTACAGAACCGGTGATGGATACCTTGCACCAGTCCATTGCCAGTTTCCTTGCGCACCTACTACGCCCATTGCTGGCTGAATGGCTGGTTCCACGGACTACGCGCCCTCGCTTCTCTCTCCCTGGCGCGGGGCGCGCAGCAGTTGTGCCGATGGCGAAGTGGCCTTGCGGTTTTTGCCCGAACCCTCCCTATCTGTATGCAGCTTCCATCGGCATTCACATAGCTCAAAGCGATAAGCGGCCACGACCCATCTGCATGTACCCTAAGTACTACCTTCTCCATACACATACGCATACGACTGCGGAGCCACGCCGCTAGCCAAAAAATCGCTTACGTTTTTTGGCTCTCTGTACCTCTTTACGCGGTTTACCTCGATTGCATATCCAATATGGCATCCAAGAAAGTAATCCACGAACAACCGTTCCGATATACCGGCAAACCTTCTTGTCCTTTTCCAAAGTGAATTCGGATGGCCCATATGCACACTCTTTATAGTAAATTCGCCGACTACCTTGCCAACGGGCTTAGTTGCATAAAGAATTATCGTATTCACGCGTTGGTCTCGTGGAATCCGTCTACGAAATTCATACTTTTTTGTGCCATCCAATATCTTATTTGCATAGTGCGGCCTAACAGATAACAAGACTTTCATTGAGAGACCCAGCCGTAATAACGGATTGAAATTGTTCTTTTGACATATCCATAAACCCCCAGTACCTGTCTTCCCGGAATCCCATTTCGTTAATCATTGTTCCTCTTGTGATGCGTCTTGGTAAGGCAAAATTATAGGTGAACCTGAGGACGTGTGGATACCGCTTTGTGTTCCAGAAGTCCCGCAGCTCCGTCTGATTAAAAACGCTGTATATAGAACAGTACTGCGCAAAATCTTCCCATGAGGAAAAAGACCTGATGTCCCTGTACCCTTCTAGCACGCAGATCGAGGTCGCTACAGATCTAAAGCGGGCACCGCCGGTTCTGTCAGATGTTCTATAGATCAGGATCACGTCGCCCGGGCGAACCCTCTCGAGTCCACGCATTGCAGAAAGGTAAACCTTATGGATACTGTTTGTGTGGGAAGTATCTTGAACAATAGAGGCATCTTCGTTTTTCAGTATTGAATCCGGAAGAAGTCGTGTGTGCCATTTCGGATACAAGGAGAGGAGGTATATGGAGTGGCCCGACAGCTTTACCAGAGGATATCGCTCCAGAATGCTCCCTCCAGCGTCAAGCATTGATTTTACTAAAACCAGCTCCGTACCATTGGCTGTGATTTTTGTAGCCCTTTGCCGAAACCCATAGCGCTCAAAAAGAGATACAAGCGCGCCGTGCTTGGCAAAAACAGTCACATATATTTCGGCCGCGCGTTGCGTGACGGCATGGTCGAATATTTTTTTGAGGAATCTTTCCCCAAGTCTGGTTCCGTGGGCATTAATCTTCATGGTACCCACTTTGACGCGCGTGGCGGCCGGTAACGGCGGGTTAACGTCGTTAACCGGTCCTACCTCCATCTTCAGATAGAGAAAACCGTCAAGGCCTGCTTCGTTAAAGAAAACATAGGCGCGCTCCGATGCTTTCTTGGTAAACCAGTGTTCGAATTCAGCGTAATCGCGTTTCAGGGAATCAAATATTGGATCTGAGATATTTATATTTGAGAATTTCTCGTATATTAGCGGCACTCCACTGGCGCCTCCTTACGCAGTCGGCTGTTATTTATTAGCGTATTGGCATAAGATTCGTTCGCTCGCAGCAGGTGATGCTACGCAAAAATTGCGTATTTGGCGAGCGGCAGTTTCGAACTCGGACCCTGGTGCTTTCCTTTATCCACAGATTCTGGGGTAGACCCGGAGATAAGCTCAGGCCGCCCTTGGGAGGATGCCGGAATGGCACATCGCCCAAAACGAAGGTAACCACAGGATATTATCAGGAGTCGCCCACAATCGGGCAAGAAATGCTCTTGAGGACACCCGACAGTCTCAGCCGCAGGAATGTCCGGGCGTCGTAAGTCAGAACGCCGTCAGGATTGCTCGGGGTCGAATCCAAAAAGCGCAGATGAACGCGCGAACCTTCGTGGGGCACCCAGATAAAGACATCCCCGGTTCGGGTATCCCGCAAAATCTCAAAATCCAACGAAACGTCCAGATCGCCGTCCATAAGCCGCTCCTCCATTGCCTCTTGCCACGATAAGGTCATTGGCGCAGAGGGTGCAACCCGTGCTTCGGAGGGGCACCGGCCACGGCAAGGCCTCAGAGGTCTTTCCCCCGAGGGAGCCTATCGGCGGGCGCGCTCGAGGGCATTTATGCTCACGAACAGGTTGCGGCGCCGAAACATGACCGGGCTTTCCAGCAACAGGAGTGGGCGCAGTCCGGGCGTGTCCGATGCCGCAAACCAGGGTTCGG
>JAJZZU010000182.1 GCA_021797365.1 Pseudomonadota bacterium
ACCGCTTATATGGCTAAAAACGGGGGCCAGTTGACAAGCATCGCGCCGGGGGGTGGGCAGTTATTAGCTAAGGAGACTTTGCAGTCTGAGTTAGCCATGGCGTTTTTCGTCAATTATGAGAAAGACAACATCAACCCGATCTACACAGTGTCGCCGTGGCGCCCGGACCCATTGACCGCATCAGATGCGTCGCTAGGACCGACGGCCACCCTCGACGATCCAGGCCATTATACGGTTACGTTTGCCACACCGGCAAAATCGGGAGGATTCTTGGGCTTCTATGCAGACGGTCTCTCGCCTGGGCAGGCCGGAAAATTCACGGTTCAGTGCGCACGCAAAAGCGATCCGATGTGTACTGCGGAAGTTTCTGCGCTCGTGCAAATGATCAAAACGGTAGCGCCATATGCCGTGCAGGCGGTTAACTCGACGCAAGCGGCGGCTGGGTCATCGTCGATATCGGCGACAAATAAAGCCGCGGCAACGACGCCCGCCACACAGGCGGCGCTCGTCGTGTATCAAGCCGGGGAGGCGTATGACAGAGCTGTGGCGGCGGCGGAACAGCAGGTCATCAGTCAAGCGCACCCGGAACTCGTCCAGGCCATTGACAACATCAATTCATCGGTTAGCCACCTGGGGTGGTGGACTCTTGGCATGTACTACTGGAACATCGCGCGAGTCAACGCAGGGATACAAACACAGGTCGGCAGGCCGCCGGTTTGGTCGGGATTTGACATGCACGCTATCTACAAGGCGATGAGTTCAAAAGTTGACCGGAAGACCTTCGCGAGGATCGCTGCGGCGGCCGGGGCGAGTATCAGAGAAGCGAAGTCCACGGATGGGGTTAGTGTTGCGCAGAGCTTGTTGACGAAGGTTTTCACGAGTCAGGGCGCGTGGTTCACAGATTTAAGCCCTTGGCGATTGCTGAGCGGGAATCCGTTGGAGCGTTTCCAGACAGCTGGGGACTTGATCGTGACGACTGAGGTTCCTGCAGCGCTTGCGACATACACGACCCTGCGGTCTGTTGCGTCGGGCGCGAATACTGAATCGGAGGGAGCTGGGTGGTTTGGGGAGGGGACATCGTGGTTGACTGGCGCCGCAAACGCGGCGGTCAAAGCCGTTGGGCCATATGTCACAATGGCCGCCATGGCACTTTTCGTGATTGGCGCAATATGGGCCTACTACCTTCCATCAATCCCGTTCATTTTATGGACGATGGCTCTCATCGGCTGGTTGATCTTCTTGATCGAAGCTCTTGTCGGGTCCGTCGTGTGGGCGGCCGGCATCGCGCTTCCAGAGGGCGAGGGGATTTTCGGGCCGCGCGGCGACCAAGGGGTCATGCTTTTCCTCAACGTCATGTTTCGACCAGCGCTCATGGTGATCGGCTTCTTCGCCAGTTTCATGCTGCTGAATATACTGGGGCCGTTAGTTGGCGGGAGTTTTGGCGTGTTCATGGGAGGCATGTATAGCATCACAGGGTCGGGCGTCACAGCATCAAGCGCCCAAGGCATGGCGATGAGCTTGAACCCGCTTACATACGTTGCCGCAGCCGTAATCACGACAATCCTGATGCTAATCCTCGTCCACAAAATTTTCGGGTTGATCACATGGATACCTGAAAACGTTATGCGCTGGGTCGGCGGGCAGGGGGTGCAGTTGGGGGAAGGTGGGGACGAGCAGCGCGCGCGAGGGCATGTTGATGCCGTTGGCGGGTTCGTCAATAAAGGCGCTGGTGCAAAGACGAAGGATGCCGAGGGTGCCAGTGGAACCGAGAGGAGCCCGGGTGCCGGTGGGGATGCCGCCGGGGCCGGGGTCGGCGACGGTCGAGGTGAGAATGACGTAGCGGGTGGGGGGGAGACTATGAGCGAGGCGCCGCCGACGAAGCCTGAATGATAAAAACACAATAGAGATATCATCTTCAATCCGGATCGGGCTTGAGGCCCGACCGGATCAAAGATGAGAGGAAAAACCGAGCTGTGAGGCGGCTCTTAAAACAGTCTTCTCAGCATAAATCAAAGCCTCAGCACGGGTTTTGCGCTTGCCGCGTTCCACGGCGCGGTCAGCGATATTGCCAACCAAATACGCAAATTCTCCGGCTGGGTCGCGACCGCGTCGCTTGGCCCAATCGAGCCGGGCCAGCGCGTACCGGTACTCCCGCTCCGACTCAGATTTCGCATCACCGGAACTCAAAGGCGAAGGCGTGAAAACAGCGCCCCCCCGCCCGCCGGCGGGGGAAAGGGCCAGGGTTTCGACAAGATAAGGAGCCGGATCTAAGGCCGCACCAGCCGACGCCTCTAAAACCCTCACAACAAAATCATCACGTCCCTTCTTTCTGTTACAGTAACCAACCGCACGCCCGAAGTGGTCGCCCGACACGCTCATCGGGTCGGCCCCGACCAGACGGATCAGCGACCTCTGAACCGTCGAACGCTCAGGTTCAGACAGGGGGCGCGAAACGCGTACCCAGACCTGGCAGTTATTCGCGCTGGTCTCGACCACAAGCGAGCCATATTTGCGGGCGATACCAAGCGCCTTGCGCGGCGGCAGGTCGTCAAGAAACACGACAGGATGACTGACGCCCCGCGCTGGCCGGATATACACATCATGACCCGCGTTATTCTTCACCCAACCCCACCCAAGCGACTTCTCGACCTCGGCACGATCCCGCGCGCGATCGTGACCCAACATGCCCCGATCTAAAACGGAGAAATTCCAGGAATCGACTCCCGACGACTGGAACCAATCCAGCATTACCGCCATCGCTTCTTTATGCCCCATCTCTGCCTCCTGACGCCGTCTTGCCCCCCCCCTGGGGGGGGCGGCGCTGTTTTCACATCTTTTCTGCATCAACTCCCACTCTCCCTCACAACTCATAGGAGGGTTGGCCCTCCAGGGCCAACCCTTCCTATGAGGTCGGCCACTGTTTTTCTATAAGGACCCTATAGGGTCCTATAGAAACCTATAGGCTCCAGGCGTCGGTGCCAGGGTCCAGGCGTCCGTGCCAGGACTCCAGGCGTGGACGCCAGGACTCCAGGCGTCGGTGCCAGGGTCCAGTCCCTCATCAGGCGCTTGTACTGGGATCGGATGTGTCAACGATCTGGTCACCATCGATCTCAAGCCCGTACTCGGCGAATCGCTTGGCATCTTGGTGAATGCGGCGTTTTGCGTCCCAGCGGGGTTGACCTTGGGGTATCTGCATCTGATCAAAAATCGCCTTAAAGGAAAGCTTGCGTCCATACCATTTTTTGCGATCGTGTCCGAGCACAAGCCGTGCGGCTGCTTGGGATATGGCGTAGGTCATGTGAACTATCGCGGAGGGGTCGTACCAGAGCCCGAGGTCACCCATTAGCGCAACCCATTGCGCCGATAGAGTGATCCGCCATAACGCCCGGTCATCGTCAGGGCGGAGCGGGTCATGTGCATAGACCTTAGCCCACTCCTTGGCCTGCACGATCTTCGTGACGCCACCCCTTTTTCCACCTTTCATCTCCCATTCGACATCCGCATCCCGGAGGCCGTCGATCAGGGCATCGAGTCCGCGGCCGCTGTAGAGGGCAACGGCCGCACCAGAGGGTGACCTTTTTTTCGATTGTGGTTTCTGTTTTGGGGACGCCATCGCGCGCCGAACGACATACGGGTCGATCAGTAGATCTACGCGCCCGTCTTTTTTGTGGTGTACCTGCAAGGCAGTCCGTTGCATGATTTCCATGACGTCCGCATGCCTTTGGCCTACCGCCCCTTTTATGCGCGCACGACCCCACGGTGTGGTGATCCATTCGCCGGTCAACGTGACCGGCTCCCGCGTCGGCTGGTATATAAGGAGTCGCCCAACGAGCGCGCTGGTTGTCGGGAGATGCGACGTGAGGGCGATGTACTTAGAATGGGCAGTCATCGTCGCTCTCCGCGTTTTTGATGAATGGCGCTGGATCTGTGGGCGGCACATCAGCGAACCTCGCATCGAATTCGTCCGCCCCAACGCCCATCGCATTCGCCCGACCGCGCAACGGCCTCGGCGGCTGACCGCTGGACTGCTGCTCTTTGTCTCTGTATTTGCGAGCCGCCCGGGAGACCTTAGGCACATCACCGTCCGCCGCCTCCGGTTCTTCCTTGACTGGTAGGAGCCTCGCAAGCGGAACGCCGCCCACGGTCTTGCCGGTCGCGTCTGTCGTCTCCGGATAGTGATAGAGAGCGATGTTGTCGCTGCATGTCCTGGCCGAGTATGACGACTTACCTTCGTGCACTTTCGTCCAGAAGTGCTGATCGAAAATCTCCCGATCTTTGGCTTCTTTATCTGAAAGCGGTTGGAGCGTTACGGACCATCGCGCACCCGCCGGGATCTTGCTGCTCCCTCTTGATGTCTGGTTGTGTTTCTCCCCCGCGCCCATGGCCGCTTTATTTTGATGGTGCGCCACCAGGACACCAGCGCCTGTCTCTCGGCTAATAGACCGGAGCGTTTGAACAAGTAACCGCGCGGCTACATCGTCATTTTCCGACGCATCAACCATATCTGCGAGCGGGTCGATGATGATGAGCCGGGCACCTTTGCAGTATTCGATCAGCGCCGCCACGTTGGGGTGCTGTGCAAACCCGGCTTTCTCGTCTGACGGACATATCAATGTCAACCCATCCGCCCCATCAGCGAGCGGGATGATGTCCAGGTTCTCATCACAGTCTGCAAGCCAGGTCGCGTCGTCTTCGTTTTGAGCGACAGAGTGGATGCGATGCCACATTTCTTGCGCCACATCTTCTCCGGTAAAGAAGACGACGCGCCCGCGCTCTGGTGCTGGCCACAACCCTCCGGCGACCTCCCGGCCAGCCGCGACCGCAATGGCGATATGGAGGGCCAGCCAGCTTTTGCGCGAGCCGTCAGGCCCGATTAGCATGCCGTATATCCCACGTCGCTCGGGGAGGTGGCCTACTATGTAGGAGCGTGGTGGCGGGGTCTCAGTGACCGCTACGCGTATATCGACGCGATGCCAGTCTAGAGATTTTGCGCTGATGCGCTTCGTGATTTGCGGGATCTGTGGGGTGCTCATATGGCACCCCCAAACTCGACGCCCGGGAGACTGTATAGGTGGGGAGGTTCGGGGTCTTGATCGGAACTGCTAGACCCCGAATCTGTGGTCGCCCGGCGGACGCAGGCATGTGAGCGGTGAGCGCGTGGCGCTTGCAGCCCCGTTTTGGTCTTCCTGGTTACCGGGAACCGCATGGACCGCATTGCGCGTATACGGCTCGCGATAACACCAGCGTCGTGGTTTATGATGGCTTTTCGTGCGCGCTGCAGAAGCGCGTTAACGAAGTTTATGGTTGGATCTGTGGGGCTTGATTTTACGCGAGACTGGGCTATAGTCATGTTTAGGCGCCTCTGATCGCCTGGATGTACCGGAAGCCCCCCGCCGATCGAGGGGCTTCTTTTTTTGGGCTGTCAATAAGCGTAGCCCATCATTCCGAAAAAAACAACCGCCCGCATTTCCATTATCTAGTATGTGTTAAAGAGGGTAGGAAAGCACACACTAGAATGGCAGTGAGACCTGCTCTTGCCCCCGTAGGCCCGGCGCCGGTAGCGCCTTCTGGCTTGGTGGCCTACCTCGCCGCGACCGGGGGCGCCGTTCGATATGCGTGTTCGTTGCAACGGGCCGGGGTGGCGGCAGGAAACTTCTCTGCGCTACGACCCCAGCCGCACGGGCCAGGATCTGAGTCACGGTATTTTTGACTTGTCGCTGAGATACCCCAATGGCACTAGCTGCATCAGCGACGCTCATGCCTTTTGCCAGCGCTGACAAAACGTCCGCCCCCGGCGTTCCTTGGAAAAGGCTCCAGAGTTGCCGGTAGCGCGCGGCGGTCAGCCCGCGCACGATTGGCTCGCGTG
>JAJZZU010000183.1 GCA_021797365.1 Pseudomonadota bacterium
CTAGTACGCCGACCCGTAAATTACGCAACATAATGTCGGGCCATTTTCGTATCGGCGTCCTGCCGGGTGAACGTCCACTCGATGCCGCGTCGCTCCCGGTTACGGCGCCCCTGCCAGGCATCCACTTCGGTGGTGAGCGTGGCGCGGTCCGGCAGGCGGCGATTCAGGCACTGACGATCGAGGATACCGATCTCGATTTCCGCCATGTTGAGCTAACTGGCATGTTTCGGCGTGTAGTGGAAGGTGACCTGGGCCAGCAGTGCGGTGGCATCCTCGACGCCGAGTACCTCCTCGAAGCACCGGCGAAAGTGCGTATTGAGATTGTCCATCACGAGGTGGACATGGCGCGCGGTGCCATACACCCGATCGAGAAGGTGACGCACGAAGGCCACGAAATCGGTCTTGGCGCGATGATCGGTGACCATGACGGTCCGCCGTCCGCCTTTGGGTTCGACCGCCACGAACAGGTTGCAGGTCCCGGCGCGCACATACTCGTAATCCCGTTTCTCGGGTGCGTGGGGCCGAACCGGCACAGGGGGGGCGCGCATCCCTGAGCCGTTGCTTGCTCTTCTCGTCCAGACAGACGATGGGTTCCTCCTCGCGAAACGGACGGGCATAAAGATCCAGCAGGTCATACATGCGCTGCCGGTATTCCTCGGTCAAGGCGCCAATGCACCACATCACTTTGCGCCAGGGCTTGAGGCAGTTTTTTTTAGCAGCCGACGGATGGTTTCGCGGCTGATCGGACCGATGCCCGCCTGTCTGCGCGCGGCCTGCTCCAACAACGCCAGCGTCCAGTGCTTGGCCCCTTCGGGGGGCGCCGAGCAGGCCAGGGCGGCAATTCGCGCCTCGGTATCGGTCGTGTACCGCCGGGGCTTGCCAGGGCGGGCGACATCCCGGAGGGCATACTCGGCACCCCCCTCCTGGCAGGCGCTGCGTGTCCGCCAGATGGCGGTACGCCCGACGCCGAGGACCGCCATGATCTGCGCCTCGGGGATACCGCGATCAAGGGCGGACAAGATATGCGCCCGATTGACCTCTCGGGCCAGGTGCACACCCTTGGCTCGATACAGCTCAATCAGTTCACGGTCGTCATCCGTCAGATGCAGTTCGGTCTGTCGCATGGTGGCTCCTCATCATGGAGTGGGTATGCGACAGCATGATACATGTTCCGTTAATTATGGGTTAGCGTACTAGTTAGGACACCCCGCATGACCCCCGGGAAGTGTGGTGTCCGGGATGCGTGAGGGACGCAAGCAGCGCCCCCGGGGGCTGTCCCCCTTAGAGATCTTGATCCTCAACGCCTCCTCGGGACTCTCGGCGGTATGCGGCGGGCCGACACGAATCTGTTATAGTAGTCAAAAGAAGATTACAGGGTCGGAGGCGGCGTGACCGACACGATACAACCCAAGCGGCTGATATTCGAGCAGTTGGCGCGGGTCGCCAAGGCCCTTGCGCAACCCAACCGCCTCGACCTCCTCGAGGCCTTGAGCCAGGGCGAGCGCAGTGTCGAGGATCTGGCGCGGATCTGCCTGCTGTCGGTCGCCAATACCTCGCATCATCTCCAGATCCTCCGGGACGGCGGTTTCGTGGTGCCGCGCAAGAGCGGGGTGCAGGTCTACTATCGGCTAAGCGGCGACGAGGTCACGGCGCTGCTGTCGGCATTGCAGCGCATGGGCGAACGCCATATCGCCGAGATCGAGCAACTCGTGCGCCGGCACTTCGCGACCATCGATGACCTCACTCCGGTGAGCCAGGACGAACTGCTGCGGCTCTTGCGGACCGACCAGGTCGTGGTGATCGATGTCCGCCCGGAATCCGAATATCGCGCCGGACATGTCGATGGCGCCATCAACATCCCCCTGGACCATCTTTCCCGGCAACTGCCAAGCCTGCCAAGGGACCACGAGATCATCGCCTACTGCCGGGGACCCTATTGTCTGCTGGCCTTCGAGGCGGTCCAGGCGCTTCGCGAACACGGCTACCGCGCACGTCGCCTGCAGGAGGGATTCCCGGAATGGAAGGCGCGCCACTTGCCCCTGACATCCGGCCCGGCAGATCCCGGGCAGACCCCCTCCCCGACGTCCCGGGAGGACCTTGAGGCGCGCGCCTCCCTCAAAAAAGATATCGGCCGGGGCCGCAAGCGCTAAGCCGCCGGCCATCACCCCCACGGCCGGACCGGGACGCTCATCGTGGCCACCCCGACCCGGGATCGCGGTCCTTAGCGGGATGCGCCCGTGCGCACAAGGCGCGGATCATCCATCGGTTCCTCATCCGTCTCGGCCGACAAGGCCTCGAGCGTCTGACCACTGGTCTCGGGCAGGACCAACTGGGTCAGCAGCAGACCGAGGAACGAGACGCCGGCGGCAAACATCATCGCGCCCTTCAAGCCCCCCGAGTGACTGATAAAGGGAAACAGGAAGGTGCCGACAAAGGCGCCGAGCTTGCCGATACCGGCCGCGATCCCGTGACCGGTGGTACGCCCGCCGGTCGGAAAGACCTCGGCGGGGATTACGAAGGTCGTACAGTTGGGTCCGAATTCGGTGAAGAAGAAGCTCACGCCATACAAGAGCAGGAACGGCAGCACATCGTGAGTCATGCCGGGCGCGAGCGCGATCAGGCCAAAGCTTATCGCCATCACCGCAAAGCCGATCATCTGCAAGCGGCGATGACCGATACGATCCATCAGCAGGATGGAGGCAAGATAACCCGGTACCGCGGCCACGGCAAAGATCACAAGCGCCCAGGCCGTGCCCTGCAGGCGGCTTGCGTGGGGTGCGAGCAGGCCTATGATCTGGGGGGTCGAGATGACGTTGCCGTAAAAGGCATAGTCGAGCAGGAACCAGGAGCCGGCGGTCCCCAGGATCATGAGCAGGTTGCGACGGTTGCCAAGGAAGGCGCGCAGGGTCATCTTGCGCGGCTGCAGGCGGCTCCCGGTGGTCTGGCCGGCAGCCTGGATCTGCCCTTCGGAATAGGAGGCCATGTCGCGGGCCGCGGCCTCCGATTGCCCGCGCACCAACGCCTTGTAGCGCGGGGACTCGGGCATGGTGCGACGCAGATACAAGACCGCGAGCGGCGGGAGGGCACCAAGACCAAGCATGATCCGCCAGATGATGTCGTGGCCGAGGCCCGCGGCCTCGAGCGTGAGCGCGACCACCGGCCCGAACACAAGCCCGAGGCCCTGCATGCCGAACACCAGTGAGACGAGCGAGCCGCGCTTCTTGGCATTACTGTACTCGGACATGAGCACCGCGCTCATGGGATAGTCGCCGCCGATCCCGAAACCCAGGATGAAACGGAACACGAGCAGCCACATGAAATCCGGGGCAAAGGCGCACGCCAAGGCGCCTATGGCCATCAGCGCGGCCTCCAGCCCATAGATCGTCTTGCGCCCGATGAGATCCGCCAAGCGCCCGAAGATGAGTGCGCCCAGGAACGCCGCGAGCAACGAACCGCTCCCCAAAAGGCCGATCTGACCGGCGGTCAGATGCCATTCGGGCTTCAAATACACGAGCGCCATGCCGATGATGAAAAGATCATAGGCGTCGGTGAAAAAACCCATCCCGGCAGTCACCGCGGCGCGCATATGAAAGAAGCTGACCGGCGCCTCGTCCAGCGCCTGAAGTAACGAGCGATTGTCCTGGGCCATGGGGCCTCCTTAAAAAGCGATCCCGTGATTGCGGGCGGTATACATGTGAGTCGGCATCTCCGGGACGCGACCCCGAGTGATGCCCCATGCTACGGGCGGGATATGACGCAACGATGACAGGCAAAGAGGAGGCCGCCTCGCGCCACCGGGCCGCCGCCTGACCGGGCCACGGCTGGGCCGACGCCGTCCACGAAATCCGTTAGACTGGCGGCTTTTATAAAGGGCGGGGTCATAACGACCGGATGGCATACAGACCGGGACGGCACCCTGCCGGAGGGCCTCATGAGCGGCTTTAACGATCTCACCGAACGTCTCGCGCAATTCGCCAAAGAGCGCGACTGGGAGCAGTTTCATTCCCCGAAGAATCTGGCCATGGCGCTCATCGTGGAGGCCGGCGAACTCGTCGAGCCGCTGCAATGGCTGAGCGAGGATGAGAGCCGGGCCCTGTCCGACACGCAACGCCAGGCCGTAAGCGAGGAGGCCGCGGACGTGCTCCTCTATCTGTTGCGCCTTTGCGATCGGCTGGGTATCGATCTGGAACAGGCGGCGTGGGCCAAGATCGCAAAGAACGCCGCCAAGTATCCCGCCGACAAGGTGCGCGGCAGTGCCCGCAAGTACACGGACTACCCGTGAATTACCGCCACGCCTTTCATGCCGGATCGGCGGCCGATGTCCTGAAGCATGTCGTGCTGCTGGAGACCCTGGATCTGGTCTTGCGAAAGCCCAAGCCGCTCTTTGTGCTCGACACGCATGCCGGCGAGGGCCTCTACCGCCTGCAGCCGGAAGGGGAGGCCGACGAGGGTATCCACCGCCTGTGGGAACGTCGCGGCGAGTGGCCGGCCCTGGGCGGGTATTTCGAGGCAGTGGGGCGCTTCAACGGCACGCGCCTCAGGGACTATCCGGGCTCGCCGCTCCTGATCTCCGAACGCCTGCGGCCGAACGACCGGCTGGTGGCCGTCGAAGAGGCGAGCGGCGCCCACGCGACGTTGCAGCAGGTGTTACGGTCCGCGCACAGCCAGATCTTTCTGGGAAACGGTTACCATGCCTTGAAGGCCCTGCTGCCGCCCCGGGAGCGCCGCGGGGTGATCCTGATCGACCCCCCCTACGAGCGCGTAACGGAGCGGAGCGCCCTGCTGGCGGGCCTCAAGACCGCCTTGCAGCGCTTCCGTCAGGGGATCTACCTCATATGGTATCCGATCAAGGACAAGCGCGACGCCGAGCGCCTGGTGGCGGTCTTGTCGGCCCTCGGAGACCACCTGTGCGTGGAACTGCTCACCTGGCCCGCGGACGTCAAGAGTCGTCTCAACGGCTCGGGCCTGCTCATCCTGAACCCGCCCTACGGCCTCAAAAAAAGATTGGGCGAGGTCGTGCCGACCCTCGCCCAGCTCCTCACCCGTGACGGGACGCCGCGTTACCGCATCCGTTAGGGGTTAACCTCGATGTAGCCATGCTGCTCGAGCCAGATGATGCGCGCCACCGCCCCGGCGTTCACCTTCACGTTGGGCAACAGCTGCTTGTTACCCCAGTGATGGGCGCGCATGGTGACCCCGCACTCCTCGATATCGACCCCCTTATGAAACAGGGCCTCGATCTGGCCGGTGTAAGGGTTGCCGGTACGCACATGCATGAACCGGTCGTAGGCCTTGTCGTTCAACAACATGTAGCCATCCGCCCCCTGGAAGACCGCATCGATCTTCCAGCGCGTATGGTCACGCGTGAACTTCGCCACCATCATCCGCAACTGCGACAGGCCCACCGGCTCCTTGGTGTGCGGAATGAACACCGGATGATCCATGTTGAAGACCACCTTGGCGTGCTTCAGACGCACCGGGATCTGGATATGGATCGTGTGCCAGTGCAGATTCCCCTGGACGGCCAGCGCCGGGGCGCTGACCGCCAGGAAGGACAGGGCTGTCCATAACGCGCCTTTTTTCACAAAACCTCCTTTTCGCTATCGACCCTTAGAAGAACAATGTCGTCTGCAGCGCAATGGTATTGTCTCTGGCGCTGGCAATGGCCGAGGCATTGTTCTGCGCAGCCGCCGTGGCCGTTGGCGTGGGCCCCTTGATCGCCGACAGATGCGGCACATTGATGCGGTTGAACGCATAATTCAAGGTGATACGTGCCATGGGCGAGATGTAGTACTGCACGCCCAGGGTCGTGGTCTTGAAGACACGCTCGAGCCCCGGATTGTTGGTCATAC
>JAJZZU010000184.1 GCA_021797365.1 Pseudomonadota bacterium
ATCGTGCATCTGGAATCCTCGGAGATCGAGACGGAAATGTACGGCCGCCTGCGGGAGCGTAAGCGCATGCAAGGTTTGCTCTTGAGCATGTTCGGCGGCGATGGCGACGCACCGGCTATTGACAAGGCCGTTGGGTAGTGTATTATCACTAAAACATAAGGGTCAGGAGGTACTATGCACACAATCGAGGATGTTGTGAGGGTCTACGTCACCAAGCGCGACAACCTGCGCGCGCTCAAGGCCAAGCACGACGAGGAACAGGCGGCGCTCAAGGCGGAGCTTAAAACCATGGAGACGTGGCTCCTGCGAGAGACGCAGCGCGCCGGCGTCACCGGCTACAAGACGCCGTTCGGAACCGTGTTCCACGCGACCTCCGCAAGTGCTACTGTGGAGGATTGGGACCAGGTATTGTCGTATGTGCGCGAGCACGACGCCTTCGGGTTGCTTATCCAGGGTGTGAACAAAGCCGCGGTCAAGACCATGCTCGAAGCGGGCGGTCGCCTGCCTCCGGGCATCAAGTACGCCGAGATTCTCGGTGTTCAGATTCGCAAGTCGTAACCAACCATCGAGGTACCAGCTATCATGTCGAACGAACTCATGCTCAACAAACCGGCGTATCTGACGCAGAACTCGTCGGCCGGCAACACCACCTTCATGGCTCCTATCGGGGCGGGACTGTCGCTCCCCCGGCTGTCGTTTCGCGGCGGCGCGTGGCGCATCATCAGCCCCGACGCGGAGGAGGAGATTTTGAAGAACGACCGCAACGAGCCGGTGCGCAGCATCCAGATTGTGCCCGTGGCGGCCAACAACGGTATCTACAAGACGTGGTACGCCAAGGCATACACGCCCGGACAGGAGCCCGACGCTCCGGCCTGCTGGTCGTCCGACGGCGTAACCCCCGCTGCATCGTCCACGTCGCCCCAGGCGACCGCCTGCGCGAGCTGCCCACAAAATCAGTTCGGTTCGCGGATCAACCCCAACGGGTCGAAGGTCAAGGCGTGCACGGACAACAAGCGCATCCTGGTCGTTGCGCCCGACGATCTGGACGGGGACTTGTTCACCATCAGCATGCCGGTCATGACGTTGAAGGAGTGGAACGCCTATCTCAACACGCTGAGCCGCCACGATGTGCCGGTGGATGGCGTCATTACCCAGGTGACGATCGACGCCACCGTGGAATACGCCAAGCTCTCGTTCAGTTTCTCCGGCTGGTTGCCGGACGGCGGGTACGACAAGATCAAGGCCCGGCAGGCCGATGAAGTCGTTGCGGCGTTCCGCGGCGGCGAAACCGCCCCCGAGGCGCCCAAGAAGCCTGTCGCAGCCGCCCCCGCGCCCGCTCCGGCTCCGGCCGCTCGCGCCGCGCTGGCCGCTGCCCCGGCCCAGGCCCCCGTTGCGGCGGCTCCGATCCCGACTACCGCGCCCGTTGCGGCGGCTCCGGCGCCTACCCCTGCTCCCGCCGCTTCGGTCAGTCCGTTGCGCCGTGGTCGCAAGGGTGCTGCGGCTGCTGCTGCTGCTCCGGCCCCTGCGTCCGCGCCTGCTCCGCTCGCGCCTGACGCGGTGGACGACGCGCTGGCCGGCGTCATGGAAGGGTTCTGATGCTCGGCGTCTTGGAAAGCAGACTGGCGCGCGCCCTCTCGGGGGCGCGCGTCTCCAAGAGCGCAGCGGCGGCCTGCATCGGGGTTTCGCGCATCATGGTGGACCTCTGGCTCAACGAGGGGGCGCCCATAAGCGCCCGCCACGCGCCTAGCGTGGTGGTGTTCCTCGATGCGCTGGACCGAGCCATGAGCGACGGCGTGCTGCCCCATCCAGTTCGTATTCGCCCCCTGGGGGCGACCGCGGCGCAGAACCGGTTAGCGAAATACTTACGGTAAGGGGTGTGCATGGCGTCGTTGCTGGAGGTCATCTGGCCGCCCGAGGGGCTGCGTTGTCTCGTTGCCATCCACAATGGCCGCGTCCGGCACACATGGTCCTCGTCGCCTAACTTCGAGACCCTTCTCAGCACGCTCAACACCTACCCGGGGGTGGACTGGTATTTCGCCCCCGCTACTTACGCGAAGTCCACCCGCCAGCAGGCGCATGTCCACTCCCTCAAGGCGTTCTGGCTCGACGTCGATGCCGGTGAGGGGAAGGGTTATCCCTCCCTGATCGCGGCGGCTGAGGCCCTGCGGGATTTCGTCCACGCAGCCGGTCTCCCGAGCCCGTGGGTCATCCAGAGCGGCCGGGGTATGCACGTCTACTGGGTGCTGGAAAGCCCCGTCGTGGCGGCCCTCTGGAAGCCCGTGGCGGAAAGACTCAAGCAAGCCTGCGAGAAGGCCCACTTCGCGGTAGGCCCCGAGCGCACCGCCGACAGCGCGTCCATCCTGCGCGTACCGGGCACCCAGCACTACAAAGACCCGGCGAACCCGCTGCCCGTGCGGGTGCTCAAGGAGGGGGCGGTCGTCGATTTCCTGGTGTTCTCCCGCGCACTGGATAAATACTGCCCGGCCGCGCGCGCCACCACTCCTTCGCTCGCCAAGTCCGTCAACGAGTCCATGACGGCCACCCTGGCCACGCGCACCCCGTCGAGTGCCCCGGCGCTGGCCCAACGCTGTCAGCAGATGGCGCGCTTCCGGGACGCCGGAGGGGCGGTCTCGGAGCCGTTCTGGTACGGCGCGATCCAGCTTCTCCGGTACACCGACGAGGCCCCGGCCGTCATCCACGAGTGGTCGCGCGCTGACCCCCGGTATGACCCGGCGCAGACCGACGCGAAAATCCAGCAGTTGGCCGACAAAGACATCGGCCCCACGACCTGCGAGCGCTTGGCGGCCGTCTCCGGCCAGTCCGCGCTGTGCACCCAGTGCCCCTACTGGAAGAAAATCACTACCCCGCTCGTGCTCGGCGCGCAGGTGGACCGCACCCAGGAAGCGGCGCCTGGCGAACTGCCCGCGCCCAGGCCGTTTTTCTATGACACCCAAGGCCGCGTCGGCGTGCGCAACCCCACGACCCATGTGGATGAGATCATCTACCCCTACCCCATCAAGGTGATCCGCCGCCTCAAGGATGACTCCCAGGAGTACATCGAGATTGCCTGCAACTTCCCCCGCGACGGCTGGCAGAAGATTCTCCTGCCCCTATCGAGCCTGTATAGCCGCAACGGCATCGCGGAGGAACTGGCTGCGCGCGGCGTGCTGCTCGACGCGCTTTACATCGACACGATGGCGACGTTTCTGACGGAGGCGACCCGCCAGCTCCAGCAGACCGAGGTGGTCAGCACACTCATATCGCAGCTCGGATGGCGCGCCGACGGCGCGTTCGTGGACGGCCAAAATGCCTGGACGCCAGAGGGAACCAACGCGACCATCACCTTCGCGCCCGCCGTGCTGGGCATGGCGAAAGGCTTTGGCCCCAGCCCGGGCGCTCTCATGGACGAGTGGCGGTTCATTTTCCGGCACTACGAGAAGGCTCCCCCCGAGTGGCAGATGGCGTTTCTCACGGCCTTCGCCGCGCCGCTCATGCACTTTACCGGCTATGGCGGCGCCACCATCAACCTCGTGGGCTCCACCGGCGTCGGCAAGTCCACGGTCCAGCGTATCGGTTGCGCGGTCTATGGCGACCCCATGCAGATCATGGCGCAAAAGCACGACACAACGAACAGCCTCATGCAACGGCTGGGCGTCTACCGGTCGCTGCCGCTGTACGTCGATGAAATGACCAACGTGGACCCCCAGACGGCCAGCGACTTCGTGTATCAGGTCTCCCAGGGCCGCGAGCGGTCGCGCCTCAGTTCCGATGCCACCATGCGGCCGGACAGGCCGTGGAGCACGCTCGTCGTCTCCAGCACCAACGCCTCCCTCGCCTCCCGGCTCTCGTCGGCCAAGCTCGACACCCGCGCGGAGCTCGCCCGCGTGTGGGAAATGTATATGCCGTGCTACGCCGATCAGGCGGACCTGGAGGAGATCAACCAGTGCGCGCTTTCCCAGTTCGGCCTTATCGGCCCGCTATGGGCGAAATATCTGGTGGCCAACGCCTCCCGCGCGCGCAAACTCGTGGACACCCTCCAGACGCACATCCGCGGCACCTGGGGCATCCAGACCCGCGAACGCTATTGGCAAACCCTCTGCGCCGTTACGCTCGCCGCCGCCCGCATGCTGCAAGACCTCGGCCTGGCGCGTTTCGACACCAAGGGGCTTTCGACGTTCATGCGCGCGCACATCCAAGTGAGCCGCGACAAGGTCGAGGTCGCCACCGAGGCCAGCACGGCCATCCTCGGGCAATTCCTGAACGACACCATCCGCGAGCGCCTGGTGATGCAGGTGCCGCCCAAGCACGGAAGCCACATCCCGCTGCCGGCCGGGTTATCCGCGATCTCGACGCGCTACGAGTCGGTGAGCGGCACGCTCTATATCTCCGAGCGCCGGCTGCTGCTGTGGCTGGAGGAGACCAAGGCGGCCACGCTGTCGGAGGTGTGGAGTGAGTGGAGACGCCTGGGGTACCGCCCGGCGCGGGCGCGCAAGACGCTAGGCGACGGTTACGAGGGGGCGTGGGCGCACGTCAATGTTGTGCGGCTATATGTTCCTGAGGCAACTCTGCGGGCTGTGCAGCCACCAGCGCCGCCAAACGCTGAAAAAACTCAATCTCAGTCGGCGTGGCCGCCTTGATGCGCCATATTTTGCGGAACAGCAGTTCCGTGTAGTGGGCAGGAAACGCGCCGCTCTTGACGCCCAGGCGGTGCAGGCGCCGGATAGGGACGGCCGAGAGGGTCGCCACCACGTCGGCGGGGATGGGGACGGTGCGTTGTGTGTACCGCATGAGATTCGCCCAATAGATTGTGTTGCAGGTGAATATACACTACGGAGAAACGCCATGCCAAGATCATTTCTCATTCGCTCGACGACACCCGCCCGTCCGCGCTCCGGCTGGTGCGTGCTGGTGGCGGCGCTCGTGGCCGCCATTGTGGCGGTGGCCGTGCTCACCTGGCACCCGGAAACCGCGAGACCGAAGCGCGTTTCGCTCTGGACGCAAGACGGCCGGTATTACGCCTACCCCGCGCATCCGGGGGTACCTAGACAACTCGCGCGCTTCGGTGTATTATCACGAAAAGGCTATTGAGGGGAGGGCGATTCCATGCAGAAGTTCCACTGGCCGGCCGACGAGGAACGCGCGTTCGGTCTCTGTAAGGCCGTGACGTTGCGGGGCAAACCCTGCTCGCGTCATGCGTTCGACAAGCGCGGCCTCTGCCGCACCCATAGGCACGCGAAAAAGGAAAAGACCTCATGACCACCACCGTCTCGTGCGCCTTCTCCGGCGCGGGTTTCCTGGCCTCGGCCCATGCGGGCGCCGCCTGCGCGCTCTCCGAGCGGGGGTTTGTGTTCTCCGACCTCGCGGGCACCAGCGCGGGGTCCATCGCGGCGGCCCTCCTCGCCTCGGGGGTGACGCCCGACGGGCTCAAGACCATCGCGCTGCACACGGATTTCCGGCCGCTGTTCACCCTGTCGTTGGGAGCGTTGGTGACGCTCTCCGCCTACTGCAACGGCAACGCGCTCCTCAAGTGGCTGGAGCGGCAACTGGGGGATAAGACGTTCGCCACCGCGACCATCCCTGTGACCATCGTCGCCACCGACCTGCGGACGCAGCGGCCGTTTATCTTCTCGCGGGAGCGCACGCCCGACGTGCGCCTGTCCTTCGCTTGCCGGTGCTCGGCCTCCGTCCCTCTTGGGTATCTTCCCGTTCGGTACGGCAACGCTTTGTTGGTTGACGGGGGTGTGAGCAACAATATCCCGGTCGATAAACTCAAAGGCCCGGT
>JAJZZU010000185.1 GCA_021797365.1 Pseudomonadota bacterium
CTTTATCGGCCTCCACCGGCCACAGATCCGCGGCAATAGAGGAGATGACCTGGGTGTTCGAGCCGCGCGCGGCGAAGGCCAGCCATTCCCTCAATACATTTCCCAATGAAAGCGTATTTTCGATCGGTGTGCCGCCGTGTGCAAAAATGAGCAACTGCTGGGAGAGGTCCCGGGCGCGCAGGCCGGCATGCTCGGCTGCCATCAGGCTCTTGAACAACTCGCTGCGGGGATCCAGTGAAAGGCGCGCGAGCCCGATGTTGCCGATGATCGCGGTCAATAGATTATTGAAATCGTGGGCAATGCCGCCGGCCAGGATGCCGACAGATTCCAGTTTGCTCGATTTTGAGAGCTCCATATCTATCTGTTCGCGCTCGGTCACATCGATGCACGAGCCGATATATCCTGTAAGCTTTCCTTCCCACATGAGTGGGATACCGACGTCGAGAATGAGGCGATACTCACCATTGTGCTGGCGCAGGCGATACTTGAGCTCAAAGCGCTTCCTGTCCGCGAAGGCCCGTGCGTAGTGCTCGAGGCAGAGCGCACGATCCTCGGGATGGATGGCGGCCCGCCAATGGCCGTCTTTTGCTTGATCGTCGCCCCCGCTGATAAATGTCTGCCAGCCGGAGTTGAAGTATGTGAGCTGATTGTCGGGGTTGCGCATCCAGATCATGACCGGGACGTTATCGGCGATGGCATGGAAGCGGGCCTCACTCGCGCGCAACGCCTCGTTCGCTTCCATACGGCGCGTCACGTCGCGGATATTCCATTGTATGACCCGGTTTCCCTCTTCTTCGTAGAGATTGCAGACGGCCTCAACCACGCGCCGCTCGCCGTCTTTGGCCCTCACGGGCACGTTGTCGAAGCGGGCGTAGCCTATGGTGCGCAGTTGCGCGAGCATCTCATCGCGGAACGACGCGTCGGGAAAGAGGCCGATATGAGCAAGCTCGCGGCCCACCAGTTCGGCGGGCGTATAGCCCAGTAACCGGGTCATGAGTGGATTGGCGTCGGCGATGCGCCCGCTGTCGGCGTCGAGGATTAATATGCCGTCCTGTGCCGCCTCGAACAGGCGCCGGTACCGGACCTCCGAACGGCGTATCGCCTCGCGCGACGCGAGGTGTTCCGTGACATCCTCAATGGACAGGACGAACATATCGGGGGCGCCGTCGCTCTCGTCTAGGCGCCGGGCATTGAGGCGCATGGTGCGGCGCCCCAGCACCGGAAAGGTATGGACCACCTCAACATCTTCGAGAGGGCGGTCGCGGGGCAGGATCTCGAGCAGGGTGTGCAATTCGGTGATGTCCCACGCCCCGTTGCTCAATTCCCAGATCGAGCGCCCTTCGACCTCGGTGGCAGATAGCTGGAAGGTCTTGTAGAAGGCGTCGTTTGCCGCATGTACGCGGAGCGCGCCGTCTAGTGTCAGGAGTGGCACGCGCGCCGTGCGCAGCATCGCCTGGGCATACGCCAGCGCGCGCTCCGCCTCCAGCATGCTGCGCTTCAAGGCGTCTATGCTCACCAGCACCATGACCGCCCCGTCGATCTTGCGATCGAAGGTCAGGTAGGGTTGGATACGCAACAGGTACCAGCGCCCGTCTTGATCGCGAATCTCGCGCTCGTGCGCTGCGACGGTATCAATCACCGTGGCGGCGAGCTGTGCAAGGTCCGGGCAGTCGAGGTGATGATAGATCCCGGCGATGGACTGGCCGATGTCGGTGGCGACCAGGTTAAAGAGTCGGGCGGCGAGTGGCGTGAAGTTTCGTATGCGTAGATCGCGGGCCAGCACCAGCATGGGGAGATTGACGCTCAACTGCAGGTTGCTTAAGTCGTCATTCAAGTGGCTTAATTCGGTGTTGCGATGGGCCAACTCGCTGTTGATCGTTATCAATTCCTCGTTGGCCGAGTCGACTTCCTCCTGCGAGGTCTCCAGCTGCTCATTGGTGCTTTGCAGCTCCTCGTTCGCCGACTGTATTTCCTCGTTGCTCGCCTGGAGCTCCTCATTCGCGGCCTCATACTGGTCTTGGAGGGCCTCCATGGAGTCGCGCACCTCGACAAGCTCGCGCTCGCAGCGCTGCGCGCGCCGCAGGGTTGTCCTGCGGTCCCTGGCTGCAGGAGCGGGCGCCTCTGTCTCGCGAGCGACCGCCGTATCGCGGCGGGACGCCCCCATAGGTTCAAAAAAGATCAGATAGTGTCGTTCTTTGAGGTTCTTTAGCGGGATGATCTCGATGGTGACGCCAGGCAGGCCCGATCCTTCATCGTCCGTTGGCTGGTAGCGCTTACGGACCACGCCCCCGCCCTTCATGGCCTTCGCGAGGGCAGCGCGCAATGGGACCGCCACATCGGCGTGCGCCATGTGCAGTACGTTAAAGCTCGCTTTGTAACTTGGGGGTTCGAGGTAGGGGCTGGTCGAGCCCCGAAACTGCAGGATATCGCCATCGGCGTTGATCAGCACGCCAGGCGGTGCAAAGTGCTTGACCGTGACGCGATCGGCCTCGCGTTGGGCGTTTAATCCGACAAAAGCGCGTCCGTTGGGCGGGGAGGCGGGCTCGGTCCCGGAGGACAGGCGGCGGGGCGTGACCACAGGAAGAATGAGTCGCGACCCGACGCCGGCCTTTTTGGTATAGATCTTGCGCTTTTTGTCGAATGCCTGGAAAAGTTCGCCGGCCGTTGCTGCCGATTCGGATGTCCCAAGGAGCAGAAAGCCATCGGTTTTGAGGGCATAGTGGAGGGTGGTCAACAGCCGTTTCTGGATAGCGGGCTCCAGATAAATCAGCACATTGCGACAGCTGATGAGATTCATGCGCGCAAACGGCGGGTCGCTTAAGAGGTTGTGGCGCGCGAACACGATCTGCCCCCGCAGCTCTTTGCAGATGCGATAGCCGCCTTCCTCTTCCACGAAAAAGCGCCGCAGCCGTTTGGCTCCGATGTCCTGCACCAGGCTTTCCGGATAGAGCCCGGCGCGCGCCGTGTCGATGCGGCTTGCACTTAAATCGGTCGCAAAGATCTGGAGTTCGCGCGCCATGCCGCCGTGCTGTTCGCCGAACTCCGTGACGGCCATCGCCAGGGAGTAGGCCTCCTGGCCCGTAGAGCAGGCGGGGACCCAGATGCGCAGCGGGTCTTTGCGTCCAGAGGCGAAAAATGTCGGGAAGACGTTCTGCTTCACGACCTCGAAGGCCTCCGGGTCGCGGAAAAATCGCGTGACGCCGATCAGCATGTCGGTCGTGAGTCGCTCGAGCTCCGGGATATTCGTGCGCAGTAGTCGCACATAGTCGGCCGCCTGGGTCATGCCGTGTAAGGCCATACGGCGGCTGATGCGGCGCTCCATGGTGACGGATTTGTAGAGCGAGAAATCCACGCCTGCGTGTTTACGAACGAGCAGATAGATGGCGCTCGTATCTTGTGCCTCGAGGGTGCTGGCGCGCGTCCTTGCGGCCTTTTGGGCGCTTTTGGGGGCGGAGGCCACCGCTCTGTGCGCAGGCGCGGGGGTGGCCGGATCAACAGTTGGCACCGCCACCGGCCGCTCTTGTGCGACGTAGGGGTGGCTTGCGATGCGCGCCAGTTCCTCGGCGATTTCTTTCGGGGCCAATACCAGATCAACGCAGCCGGCGGCGACCGCACTGTGCGGCATCGAGCGAAAGGCGGCGGAATCGTCCTGCGCGAATGTGATACCGCCCTGGGCCTTGATGGCCTCCAGGCCGATGGTCCCGTCGGAGGCGTTGCCGGAGAGGACGATGCCTATGGCGCGTTCCTGGCGATCATGCGCCAAGGATTCCAAGAAGATATCAATGGTACGCACCGCCCCTGACGCGGCCTCGCGCGTCTTTAATACCAATACGCCCCCGGCAATACGCAGGCAGGTATTGGGGGCGATGACGTAGATGTGATTGGCTAAGACGCGTTGTCTGTGCCTAGCCTCGTGGACCGGCATGGAGGTCGTCGCCGACAGCAGCTGGACCAATGCGCTGGGGTGCGCGGGGGCCAGGTGCTGCACGAGCACAAAGCCCATACCGGTGTCCGTCGGGAGATGGGAGAGGAGTTCGGTGAACGCCTCAAGCCCGCCAGCCGACGCCCCTATGCCCACGATCGGAAAGCGCGGACCGGGGAGAGGGCCATGCCCGGGAACCCTTGCAGGCGTTTTCTGAGCTGTCATCGCTGAAACTCTTTATAGGTGGGCCTGGCCTGACCCACGCGGGGACGGATGGACAACAGGACAAGGTGAGATCAGAGCGCTTGTCTAGAAACGGGGCCTTATATCCACGGGCGAAGCTTGACGTGTCCGAGTCTTGTCTCCACCGATAGAAAAACCGTGGGGTGCGGGCCCTCCCGGCCCATCAAAAAATTATACCATACAAAAAATGATGCTACTGGAATAGGAGAAGCTTGTCAAGGATAAGCCTTGTCCAATATGAAATGAGTCTGAAGGATAAGGGCGTTCTAGGATAAGCGTTTTCCAATATGAGATGTGTCGGAAATCAGGCCAGGCTTTGTCTACGAGGGATATGCGGGCCGGGCTGGGCTGCGATAATTGAATCGCCATCGATCAGCTGGCCGGAGTTGGTACCCGACGATGACCGTTTTGGTAGTGGCCTACGCGCACTTGTGATGACGGGGCGCAAAAGGTGCGCCCGATTCCGCTATCCCGCCCTCGCCGCAATCCCTAAGGGCGTTGCGATCTGCGCCCTCATGAAGGCCGGCGGCACCCCCGGTCGATCATTCGAAGACTTGCCCCAACAGCGCCGGGCCCACGGCAGAAGCCGCCATCCTTGTCATGCCTGGGTCATGTCGGATTCACGGCGCGGCCATGATGATTCCGTCGGCTGCGATGTTACGGGGTCCCCAGCTTCCGCATAAAGACGTGCTAGCCGTCGGATACCCACGAGTCGCTCCTATGGCGCGCGGCCTGCGCCTCGACGCCACGTGCCGGGATGTCTGGCGCCGGCAAAAGGTAACACTCGGGGCCGCGAGCCCTAATCAAGGCGGGGCGCCGACGGCGTCGGGGCGCAGGTCGCAGCACAACACTTGCATGGTATCGGCAAGGTCGAAGGAGCACGCCCAGGTCACGCACAGGGTGGCGTCGGGAATCGAGAAATAGGGGCGCGTCAGTTGCGGTTGGCCTGGATGCGCGCAGGCGCGGCGGAAATAGGGACGCGAGAACCAGTCGGCGCCCGCGGTGTCGGCGAGCGGGACGTAGCGGGGGTCGGCATCGGTGGCGCGCGGTTGCGGCATGTAGGGCGGCCCGGCCTGACGCCCGTCGGCGTCGACGATATAGGCGCGCAGCAGGCGCGGTTCGCCGCGAAGCGCGAGGCGAGCCTCGCTCCACGGGGTGCCGGCGGCAAGCCGATGGATGACCGCCACAAAGGCCTCATCCCAGTACTCGCGAGGTGCGAGTGGCATCGTCAGATGCCGGCGGATACGTGCATGCAGGGCCGGGAGCCCATCGGGCTCATCGGTGGCGGGGGTCGGCTGCGGATCGCCGAACGCAAAGCCCTGGATCAGATCGACGTTGCTGTCGACGGCGATCAGGGCCTGGTCTTCGGTCTCAACCCCCTCCATGATGACGAGTGCCCCGATCTCGTGCAGGAGTGCCACCAGGTGCGGGAGGAGATTGCGCACCCGCCGATAGTCGAGGGCCTGACGGATAAGCGAGCGGTCGAGCTTCACGAACTCCGGCGACAGGTGCCAGAGGCGATCGAAATTCGAATGGCCGGACCCGAAGTCGTCTATGGCGGTCAAGCATCCGCGGCTCCGGAAATACGCAACGGCCTCGGTCAGGCGGCTGGA
>JAJZZU010000186.1 GCA_021797365.1 Pseudomonadota bacterium
ATCTCGGGTTTCTTATACGCGGTGGGCTAACTATCGGTAAACTTTATCACGATGCGAGAGTTGTCTGCGGCGCCGGCTTGGTGGAGGCTTATGCGATAGAGTCCAGTGTTGCGATTTACCCCCGCATCGCTTTATCACTAAAGCTTCAGGAGCAACTTTCGTCTGATGACTGCAATAACTACCTTACGCAAGACAAAGACGGCGTATGGCATCTCAATTATTTTCGGCACATGTGTCATCAAGCAATAAGCAAAAATTCTTATGAATCCGGCACCAATGCACGCGACTGGAAATTAGAGGCATTCGCGATAATTGAAAACAACATCAACCGTTTAAATACAGAAAGTATGCTGAAGGAGGCGGCTAAATGGGCATGGTTCAAAAAAATGCTTACTTCTGCTATTAGTAAGCAGCATCCCGGGAAGTTTGAAGACTGACTTTATATGGCTATATCCGGATTTCCCCACCACTAAAACCCTCAGATTCCCTAGCTTCTTAGGCCTTTCCTCAGCGCTCACAGTGTACGTAAATCGGAAGGAATGTGCGCAAAGATATCGAGGTCTGTGCGGGGGTGCCGAGCAATCGGCATTCCACGACCGTTATAACATCGCAACAACTGTTACAACGCATCGACAGGAGAATTTTTAGAGGCGCCCTACTGTTTCAGGCGGTGCGCGACATGGCCATCGCATCCGATCCGGAGATCAATGACAACCAACCGCGCCGACGCATGGCCGGGGTCTACAACCGCTACCGCCGGTCCGTCGCAAATTGGATCTCCGCCATCCTCCGGACGGCTGGGCTATGGGAGGGTGGCGTGTCCGAGCGCGAATCGATCGATGCCATCCGCCGTACCATGACGGATGATGGTGATCCGGCTACGATGACGCCGCTCGTGTGGGCTGCCTCGCTGCTCACCGCGGATGACCGCGGCGATCTCCCCGGCATCGCCGCAGGACTCAACATGGTTGACGGTTCTCCGCCGGTGCGCGCCGCTTGCCGTCTGGTCCCTATGATGACGGATTCCGCGGTTAGGGCGCCGTCGGCGCCGCTACCGCGGGCCTATGTGCTGTCAGCGATCGTACCGGCCGGGAGCCATCCTTCGCTTGGTAGCGGCGTCCTGAAGGAAGCGGAATTCTCGTGGCGCCGGCGGCCGGCCCACCCGCTGTGAACTCCTGTTCGGTCGGCGTCAATACAAGACGGCGGCCTTCGCTCATGGCGCCCAGCAGCTGAGCAACTCGCTTTAGAAGGGCTGCGGTGCTACCACCATAGGGATGAATGTCTCGGTCGTCGCACATGGCATCAGTCGAGAACAACCTTGGGCAGCAGCTTGGCGTCGACTTGAAGGCGATCAGACTGGCTAAGCGCGAATCGAGCAATCTGGTCGATTATCGTTCGTTCATCCTGAGTGTAGCCGGGCCAACGTTGTAGGTCGGGCAAGACCTTGCGCAGACGCCCAGCCATGCGGGTCATCTCCCGAATGAGCAGTCGGCGATTCAGGCCGCAGTGCGCCGCTAATTCGGCCCAGTCGTAGGCGCGCACCTTGGTGATATCGAATTCGTCACCTATCGCCATGGCCAGTTCATGGTCGACCTTAGGATAGACGCAGGCCGCGACCAGATCATACGAAGGTGCCAAACGCAGGCCACCGGGCTCGACAAAGAACGAGACATTCTTTCCGTGGGCGTCCGAGTTGCCGATAAGGTACTGGACCAAAGTCCAGCGCAGCAAGCCAAGGCGCATGGGTGCGGCGGCGATGGCAAGATTGGCGATGGAAAAAAGCCGCTCGATGCCAACCCCGTCGCGGATGTGCGCTACGTCCCGACCACTACCGAAATTGCGTTCGTATTTGTGGCTCGTTGCCAGATCCAACGTTTGGCAGGCATCGATGACATGCAGGCGTTGGACTGCGTCATCGCGTCGTTGGCGGTCGAAGCGTTCGACCACAAGGACTGGTTCGGTTACCCGCAAGATAGCAACGCCGGTGGCCGGGAGACCGAGGGCTCCGGCCAGCCGTAAACAAAAGTGTTCGTTGGCGACAAGAAAGGGGAGGTTTGGGCTTAACGGCTCCGGTTTGAGGATATGGGTCGAGGCGAGCCGCCCCTCCACCAGGTAGAGGCGGTTCCGGTCCGTATAGACCGCGAGCTTATCCTGGTATCCGGCAATCGACATCCGTGCCCGTCCGTCCCAAATGTTAAAGGGCTCATGGGTGCGGCTGCGGATCCGTTCGGCAAGCTCTTCTAAGGTCACCTCGCGCCTGGAATCGGGGACCTGTTCGGGCGGGACGCCCTCCGGAAGCAGCCTCACCGCACCCGTGCTTTCCCGGCCGAGAACAAGCAGCAGGCCGTAGAGGTTGGCCTTGGAGAGCCGGTGTGCAGCGACGGCGTCGTCCAGCGCTTTCCCTTCCGGCAGAAGGTTTTCAAAGAAACGGCGCACGCTAACGGAATGGTGTTCGTCGATAACTGGCTTGGGACTCTCAAGAGGGAGGGCGGGGGAGAGGGGAAACGCCGATCGAAAGGTCACCCACTCGAGGGCATAGTCAAAAGCGAATCGCCCAGTGTCGTCATGGTAGATGAGGGTTCCCATCCGTCGGCCGTCTACCCAGGCAGCGAGACGATGGCTCGTCATTCCTTATGCTCCAAGCAGGCCAATGTCTCGCGCAGGGTCGTTTGCGGAACGGCAAGCAGTGCCAGCCCCAGTTGGTCGGCGATCCGCAATGCCTTATCCAGGCCTACGCCACGCGGTTTACCGTTCTCCAGCGCCGACAGCAACGCGACCGAGACGCCGCAGAGGGCCGCGGCGTCATCAATACGAAGACCGTGCCGGGTGCGCAGGCTACGGACGAAGGCACCAAATTCCGCGACGCTTGCAATTGTCGGTTTTTTTGGCAATGGGGTTGGCGTGATCGTGCGAGCCATAATTTCTCCTGTACGAGAAAGTATCAGGCGACTGTTAGCAGTTTGTCAATACTTTCTTGCATAGGAGAAATATTATGAAGGAGGCATTGATTGCCAAGAATGTTTCTTAAAAAGGAAAACAATAAAGCGAGTGAGTGTAGTCACAGTATCCGATGGAGCCCCCCGGGCGTATTTCGCCCAAACGTTCCGCCCCATCCATTCAAAACACGGTCGGCTAGGACCTTTTTGCGGACACCGCCCAATGCCTCACTGAGTCCGGAGTATGGCGCCATCATGGCACGCCTTGATCCTTTGGCCCGGCGATCCCCGACTGGTGCGTTTTCTGGCCTCTCGTGATAACTCATTCTGATTGATGGTGATCACGGATTCTGATCGATCGTGATCATTTCGGGTCCGTGCGCCAGAATCGGTGATCACGAGACCGGAACAATGGCGTGAAGCGCTGGATTTTCACTTCTAACTGGCTGATCCTCTGGCTTTTTGTCGTGTTGACCGCCATGAATCCCCCTATACGACGCCAATCATAGCGATCTGATCCCTGTACGAGTCAGTAATTGACTACTTAGGTCCATTCCGTTAATGTGACTCGTATATAGTCCATATTATGTCGATTTGGTGGATATATGGGGCATATTAGGTTGTGATATGGCTGCTAATCAGCAACGAACATACTCGCGCTATGCGCTCGAAGGGCTTTCCCTGTTCGGGAAAATGATTCGGCTTGGGCGCATGCAACGAAGGTTAACGACGCCGGAATTGGCGGCGCGGGTCGGTATCTCGCGGAGCACCTTGCAGCGCATCGAAAAGGGTGACCCTAAGGTCGAAATCGGACTGATGTTCGAAGCGGCCGCCGTTGTGGGCGTGAAGCTGTTTGACGCAGACGAGAAGGGTGTCGCGGGGCTTTCCGAGCGTACGGACGACCGTATAGCGCTATTGCCCAAGCATGTCTACAAGGCCGGCAAGAAGGTCGTCGATGACTTCTGAGGCGCCAAAATACCATGAGGCGTATGTGTGGGCCTGGTTGCCGAATGCCACGACGCCGGTTGTGGCGGGGCGGCTCCATGCTCATGACGGGCTTGTCGCTTTCAATTATGGCAGAACCTATCGCGAGCGGCGCGATGCGATCCCGCTTTATCTGCCGGAGCTGCCCCTAGAGGCCGGTGAATTGCCGCTCCTTGCCGGCCTGACCATGCCCGGTTGCATTCGCGATGCGTCCCCGGACGCCTGGGGACGGCGCGTTATCCTCAATCGCAAGTTTGGCGCCAAGGCTAACGAGGTTACCGAGCCAGACCTTTCCGAGCTGACCTATCTGCTCGAATCAGGCTCGGATCGCATTGGGGCGCTCGATTTTCAGCTTTCGCCCACCAATTACCAGCCGCGCGCGCTGCTCAACGCCACTCTCGAAGAGTTGATCCAGTCGGCTGAGCGGGTCGAGCGGGGCACCCCACTTTCGCCCGAGTTGGATCAGGCCCTCTACCACGGTAGTTCAATCGGGGGGGCCAGGCCAAAGGCGCTGATCGAAGACGGCGCGACGAAGTATATCGCGAAGTTTTCCTCGTCTAGCGACCTCTTTAGCGTCGTAAAAGGGGAATTCGTTGCCATGCGCCTTGCTCGCCTGTGCGGGATCAATGCGGCGGCCGTCTCGCTCGTCCGCGCCGCTGGCAAAGATGCGCTGATAGTCGGGCGCTTTGATCGGATACGAGCCGATGATGGCTGGCGCCGCAAGCCGTTGGTGTCAGCGCTGACCATTCTGGGCCTCGATGAAATGATGGCCCGCTATGCAAGCTACGAGGATCTTGCCGAAAAGGTCCGCCACCGCTTCACAAGGCCCTCTGAAACACTGCGCGAATTATTCGCGCGTATTGTCTTCAATATCCTTTGCGGGAACACCGACGATCATGCCAGGAACCATGCCGCGTTCTGGGATGGCGACGCCCTTAGCTTGACGCCCGCCTACGACATTTGTCCTCAGATCAGGAGCGGACAAGAGGCGACCCAGGCGATGCTGATCAACGGCAAGAACCGCATGAGCCGGATCGCCTCCTGTCTTGAGGGGGCGCATCATTTTCAGCTTAGCGAGACCGAGGCCATCACTCTCGTCAAAGGGCAACTTGACGGGATTGCGGATAACTGGCGGCGTGTTTGTGA
Organism: Pseudomonadota bacterium; assembly: GCA_021797365.1. The sequence goes on from JAJZZU010000186.1 coordinate 5,067, forward strand.
GGAAGCGGCGCTGACGGAGGCGGATCGGAATCTTTTTTGGGGCCGACAATTTCTCAATCCATACGCCTTTACCGCGCTTACGGGGCCTGCAGCCGTCATCAGAAGCCAGGCAGACGAGATACGCGCCCGCCTGGCCGTTTGATATTGGTTTGGAGCGGGGTCTTCGTTTTGGCCTTTGATCCGCGCGCAAGCCGCCAATCCGGGTCGCACGCCCCAGGCGGGCCCTTTTGTGTCATGCCCTCAATGCGCACCCATCCGGTGTTCCAATATCCATAGCGCGCCCTCATGCCATAACAGGGCCCCGGCTCATGGGCCCATCGGGCCAGACAGGGTCGGGTTTTTATGGCACGGCGATAAGGCGTCGCCTTCGAGGCGAGGCGGACCCAGCTATCCGCACGCCATATGAGGGCACGACCGCGGCCATCAAGGCCGTTTAGGCTCATGGCTGGGACCGAAGACCGCCGCCGCGCCCAAATGAGGTGGAAACCTCGTGTATGGGCGCCATCTCGCGGCGGGGATCGCGATGGCCCTTTACAGTCGTCAATAAATCGCAATTACTAAGCAGTTCATATCTTAGAGACCATATGATATGATTCCCGGATGCGAGTCGACGGAAGAAAGATTGATCACGCTAAGCTCGAGGAGATCCGTTTCGAGGCGGTGAGAAGGGTGCAGGCGGGC
>JAJZZU010000187.1 GCA_021797365.1 Pseudomonadota bacterium
CGGCTCGCGGCGATGGCCTGCGTGACCTTGGTTGCGGACCGCTCGCCCATGCGTTCGAGGCCCGCCAGGTCCGAAACCGTCAGCTTGAAGAGATCGGTGACCGTCTCGACAAGACCGCCGTCGACCAACTGTTCGACCAGTTTGTCGCCTACGCCCTCCATATCCAAGGCCCGTCGCGAGGCAAAATGACGGATCGTTTGGCGCCTCTGCGCCTGACAGACGAGACCACCCGCGCAACGCGCCACCACGCCCTGATCGCGCACCACCGGGGACCCGCACACCGGACAACGGTCTGGAAAGCGAAATGGCTTGGCATCGTCCGGGCGTTTATCAAGCACCACGCCGACAATCTCGGGGATCACATCACCGGCGCGGCGCACGCTCACCCAGTCCCCGATGCGCACGTCCTTGCGAGCCAGCTCATCGGGATTGTGTAAGGTCGCGTGGCTCACCATCACGCCGCCGACGGCCACCGGTGTCAAGACTGCAACCGGCGTCAAGGCCCCCGTACGGCCCACCTGCACATCGATGCGCACGACCTGCGTCACGGCCTCCTCGGCTGGGAACTTGTGGGCTACCGCCCAGCGTGGCGTGCGCGACAGCTCCCCGAGGAGGCGCTGCTCAGCGACCTCGTTGACCTTATAGACCACGCCATCGATCTCGTAGGCAAGCTCACCGCGACGGCGTCCGAGATCCGCGTAATATCGTAGGCAGCCCTCATAGCCCGTCACCACGCGCCGCTCGGGATTGACCGGCAGCCCAAAGTCCGCAAGACAAGTGAGAAGCCGCTCCTGGGTACGCGGCGCATCGCCACCGGACCAATCGCCGACACCATAACAAAATAACCGCAAGGGACGTTGCGCACTGATCGTCGGATCGAGCTGGCGCAGGCTCCCCGCGGCCGCATTGCGTGGATTGGCGAACGGCTTTCCGCCCTGCGCCACCTGCATCTCATTCAGGCGCAGGAATCCGTCGCGCGGCATGTAGACCTCGCCCCGAACCTCCAGGACACGCGGCGGCGCGGCGCTCTGCAGGCGCAAAGGGCAAGTGCGAATCGTACGCACATTAGCCGTCACATCTTCTCCGGTGGTGCCATCGCCGCGCGTGGCCGCGCGCACCAGCAACCCGTCTTCATAGCGCAGGCTTACCGCCAAACCATCGAGTTTGGGCTCTGCGACGTAAATGACATCGTCATGTCCCAGACGCTCGCGCACGCGTCGATCGAAATCGGCAAGCTCTTGCTCAGAAAAGACATTCGCCAGCGATAGCATCGCCTGCCCATGGACCACCGGGACAAACGCCGTGCTCGGCCGCGCCCCCACTCTCTGCGTGGGTGAATCGGGCCGCGCGAGATCGGGCCGCGCGCGCTCGAGTGCCACGAGCTCGGCGAACAGCCGGTCATACTCGGCATCGCTGATTTCCGGGTCGTCCAACACATAGTAGCGATGATTGTGGTAGTCAAGCGCAGCGCGCAGCTCGGCCGCGCGCGCGTCGGCCGCGTCTCGCGTCATGGCGGGAACAGGCGCACGGCATTCAGGCTCCCTGGCGTGATGCCGTGCTGCACCATATGGTCGGCCATGTCCTGAATCTGGGTGCGGATCGCCCGGAGGCCGGCATCCGACAGCGGCTTGCGATCGGCGTCAAACAATTTTCCCCCGAGGCGTCGCGCCAGCACCCGCGCCGCCTCCACCATATCCGTGAACGCCGCCAGCGGATCAGGCACCGACGGGACCGACATGAACAGCGTAAGCCCCTGTGTCTGAAAGACATCGAGGCGCAAGGGATCGAAGGATCCCGGTTGATAGAGGTTGGCAAGGCTGTAAAGGTGGCGGCACGCACCCGCCTCCGGGTTTTTGCGGTGAAAGATGTTACGCGCCCCGAACTCCAGGTGCGCCTCATGTGCCGCGCGCTCGATGGCCGGCCCCCGGAACACCGGGGCCGAATCCGCAAGCACATTGATGGTCGCTATGACATCAAATGTGCTACAGAACTTGTCGAGCGCGCCGGCCCGTTCCAGGGCCTGTTCAAACGTCATATTGAATCGCGTCGGGCGATCCAAGGCATCGGCGAGCTTCAATCCGATCTGCGAGAGCGCGTTCAGCTCCGACTCGTTCACCGCCCCCGACCGGTCGGCCAGCTGCAATGCCAAGGCCAGCAACCCGTAACGGGCGGTCGCCGGATCCCTCGATAGGTTACCCCACGACTGAGTGCCCTCCCGCTGGCCATAAAGTCGATGGGGTTTGTCAATCAGATACTCGCTTTGCTTATAGATCCCGAGGGCCACATCGCGCTCGACCATGGTATCGCCCGGCAGAAAAACGATGAAATCTATGCTTCCGAACGGCTCTTCCAGGCCACCTTCCTCGGTCGCCGCGGTCTTGGTCCCCTCCGCGGGCCCTTCGGTCTCGGGACGCAAGACGCGTCGCTCGCTCCATGGCGGCGCGCTATCCTCGGATGGCGCCTCGGCGATTACGCCCCGCCCCTTGAATCGCCCCTCGAACAACGCCATCAGGCCGCGCTTGATACGCCCACGATCATAGGCATTCAGTGCCACGATGGCCATGATCAACAGGCCGAGAATGATGAGTGCGCCTCGCAAACCCATGTCTTACGCCTCCGCGGTCTGCCGTGCCACCATGCCGAGCGCCTCTTCGACGTCCACGCTCACAAGCCGCGATACGCCGGCCTCGGCGGTGGTCACCCCGAGCAGCACATCGGCGGCCTCCATCGTTACCTTGTTATGGGTGATAAAGAGCAGCTGACTCTTCTTTGCGAGTTCCTTCAAGGTCTGCGCAAAACGCCCGACATTGGCCTCGTCGAGTGGTGCATCGACCTCATCTAGAAAGCAAAAGGGCGCCGGGTTTAATGCAAACAACGCGAAGATGAGCGATACCGCGACCAGCGCCTTCTCACCACCCGACAACAACTGGATCGTGCTATTGCGCTTGCCCGGCGGGCGCGCCATGACCGTGACGCCGGTCTCCAGGAGGTCTTCGCTGCTCAAAAGGAGCTGCGCGTCGCCGCCTCCGAAGAGTCTCGGAAAGAAGGCCTTGAAGTCCTCATTGACGCGCTCAAAGGTCTCTTTGAAGCGGCTGCGCGTCTCACGATCGATCTTGCGAATCGCCTCATCCAGCAGCGCCAGCGCCTCGCTCAGGTCGGCGTGTTGTGTGTCCAGAAACTCCTTGCGGCGCGACTGCTCCTCGAATTCCTCGATGGCCATAAGGTTCACGGCCCCGAGCCGTCGAATCCGCTCCCCGAGATCCGCGAGTTCGCGCTCCAGCGGTTCGGTATCGACATGATCGTCCAGATCCTGGGCGAGGTGCGCGATGTCTTCCTCCACCCCTTGGGCGCGCAGTCCTTCCACCAGCGCATCACGGCGCACCTTCAGTTCATGGACCAGAAGCCGCCTCTTGTTCGCCTCCTCCTCGGCGGCGCGCGTTGCGGCGTCGACGTCATGGCGCACGCCATCGGCACGCCGCAACGCCTGTTCCTTGGCATCCAGATCCTGCTCGGCGGCGGCCAGCGCCGTCTGCACCGCTGCGCGCTCCAAGAGCAGCCGTGCCAATTCTGCCTGCGGCTCGCGTTCCTTGGTGAGCGCCTCCTCGATCTGCCGCGCCACCGTCTCCCGGCGCGCTCCCAAGCGACTCAGCTCGGCACGTGCACGCGCCAGCCGTTCACGCAGCCCGTCCCGCGCAGTCCGCGCCTGCTGCTGCGCCATCGCCAATTGGTGACGCTTGTCGGCGGCCGCACGCAGCGTGGCGCGTGCCGCCTCGAGTGCCGCCTGATGGGTCTCGCGCTGCGCGGCGAGCGCTGCCAGAGCCGCCTCGCTCTGCGCTGCGACCTCGCGCGCGCGTCGCTCCTCGTCCTCTGCCCGTTCACGCTCTACAAGACAGGCGTCCAGCTCCTTTTTGATCTCGTTGAGCTCGGCCAACAAGCGATTATGGCGTGCGGCCCGGCTCTGTTCCTCGGCGTGCGCGCGTTGCACCGCGCCATGCGCCTTGGTACGGACATCGGCGCACCGGTCCAGAGCGCGACGGGCCTCGGCGCGCTGTCCCTCGAGGGCCTCGAGTTCCGCGCGCGCACCATCCCGGGCGCGCTCGGCCAGCGCCAACGCCGCACGACTCGCCTGCTCGCGTCGCGCCCACTCGGCAATCTCGCGCTCGCGTGCCAACACCCCGGCACGCTCATCGTTCTCGCCGGCAAAACTGATTATATCCCGGCCGACGCATACCCCTTCCGGGGTCACCAGCGTTTCGTGCGCCGACAGACCGGGACGTTCGGCCAAAGCCTGCGCGAGCGATGCCACGGGACGCACGCCACCAAAGAGTCCTGCCACCGAAAATGGCGCGCGCACCTTGCCGCCAAGCCCCGACGACACGTCCTCGGAATCCACGGTCTGGGGCTCGAACAGCACTACCGGGGTCTTCTCCAGGGGCGCCACGCGTTCCGGCGTGACCGTACCCGCAGGCACACAGAGCGCGGCAATCCTGGCACCGAGCCAGCGCTCGATGGCCCGCTCCCAACCGGCATCCACATCCAGCTGGGTGGCCAACCGCGGCGCCTGCGAAAGGCCCTGTTCGCGTACCCAGCGGCTCACGGCCTCATGGCCTGTTCGCAAGGCCTGCGCCTGCATGCTGCGCAACGAGGCCAGGCGCGCATCTGCGGCCTTGACGGTCCCGGCTTGCTCGGCCACCTCGTGAGTGGCCGTCTCCAGGGACTGGCGCTGCATGGCCAGCCGCTCCTCGAGACCGGTCAGCCGCTCCTTCGCGTCCTCGTAATCACGATCCGCGAGATTCGAGGCCTCGGTAAGGGTCGCAAGCCCGCTCCCACCGCTCGCCCCGACACCCTGCGCCTCGCTTTCCAGGCGTGCGGCGCGACGCCTTAGGTCCTCGCTGCGCGTCGTCAGGCGCGCCGCCTCGCTACGCGCCGCGGCACTCGCCCGCACCGGCCCTTGGGCCTCAAGGCCTGCCGCCTCGAACGACTGCCGCCAGCTATCGAGCATGGCCTCGGCGTGGCGTTGCGCCTCAGCCGCGGCACGCTCTTCGGTGCTCGCCTGATCCTCGGCGGGGGCAAGCTGCGCCAGTTCCTGCGACAGCGACTGCTCGCGCTCCTGATCCGCAGCCAGCTCCCGATCCAGGCGTTCACACTGGGCGACAAGATTCTGCTGCTCGGCGCGCCGTTCGGCGGCCAGGGCGCGCCCATGCGCGATCTCCTGCTCGCGCTGCGTGACCTCGGTGGCCACCGCGTAGGCACGCTCGCGCACCGCGCGCACCGTCTCGTTGCTCTCGTCGCGCGCCACGCGCAAGGCCTCGGTCTCCGCCTCCAGGGCGCGTTGCCGGGCGCGCGATGCCTCCACCGCCGTCACCGCCTCTTCGGCGGCCTTATCGGCGGCTTCGATATCGTGGGTGAGGCGCCGGAACTGGGCCCCGGCCAAAGTCAGACGCAGGGCACGCTCGCGTTCCCGCCAGACCTTGTAGTTTTGCGCCGCCGCCGCCTGACGCTTGAGGCGATTGAGCTGGGTGTCGAGTTCGCCACGTGTGTCGTCCAGTCGCGCCAAGTTCTCGCGCACATGGCGCAGACGGTTCTCGGTCTCCCGGCGTCGCTCCTTGTAGCGCGAGATACCAGCGGCCTCCTCGAGAAACAGGCGCAGATCCTCGGGACGCGCCTCGACGATCCGCGAGATCATGCCCTGCTCGATGATGGAGTAGGCGCGCGGACCGAGACCTGTCCCGAGAAACAGATC
>JAJZZU010000188.1 GCA_021797365.1 Pseudomonadota bacterium
ACTGGATCGACGGACACCGTGGGAGGCTTACACCACAGCGTCCTGGGATCTAGCCGCTTGACCAACCCGGCAGATAATCCACCTAAGGATCGGGAGATTCTGTCCAGGGGTTGGGGTCCATCTCATACACAAAAACCCAAAAACGCCCTTATACTGCATTTTCTCTCGCGTTGTTAGAAAACAACCTGCAACCTGCAACCTACTGTCTCTTTGTATAGATAAATCAACCAGTTAGAATGTTGCAGGTTTCGCGCAAACCTGCAACCAACCTGCAACCCCTGCGCCCCGGCGCTTTCTGCGCCGGGATGCCTAGTGCCTATCCCAACAAAAAAGAATCGTGAACGAAAGGGGTGCGTGCACCAACCCACCCCCCCTCACGGTTGCTTTTTCTAACCAACCCCCAGAAACCGAACCGGCGCAGGAAGCGCCGGCCCTGTCCGTGGGTGATGCGGCAATACAACGATCATCGGCGGCTGGTTGGCGGCCGTGGCGCTAATCCGCGGCGCTTGGGCGGTCGCCTTGGCAGTTTCGGCCTTCGCCTGGGCCGCCCTATCTGCCGGGGTGCATGAACGCACCCCGGCACGGGTTTACAGAACGCTGGCGATGGCCTCCGTGGCCAACCCCAACCACCGCTTAAACAAGGCCCGCTCGGTCAGAGTCAACGCGTCCTTGTCGCCCGCCAGCACCGAGAACGCGCCCGGCGCCGCCAGGATCTTGTCGCGCAGATCGTCAGGGCGCAGGGCTGGCACGCTGGCCTCCCGGCCCCCGGCATCCAGGAACCCCGCACGCTCGGCGGCCTTGATCCAGTCAAAGGCGGCGGCCTGCCCCAAAAAGAGGGGCAACAGGACCGAACGGCGCGACGGATCAACAACCGACATCAACCCGCGATCCAGCGATTTCAGAAGCGCGTCGGTGGAGGTACGGTGTGGGCCGATCGAGAAGGAGACGATCAGGTCGTAGCCCACCGCGCTCACGATCTCGGCCAGGACGGGCGCCAGTTCGTCAATGGTGTCGCCCGCGCCCGCAGGCATGTTGACCACGACGTGCTGGCCCGCGCCCGCCGCTTCCTCCAGGATGTTGCCCAGCTTGTTAAAGCTGGTCTCCGCGTCCCCGGCGCGGTTCAGGTTCACGGCGGCCAACGGGACCGCCCCGCGAAACCGCAAGGCGAGATCGGGGATCCCGGCGTCGCCCTCGACCAGCAGGACGGGCGTCCCGGTGGCCAGGGAGTGATCGAGAGCGATGGCGGCGGCCATGCTCTTGCCGGTGCCGCCCTTGTCCCCGTGGGAGATAAAGAGTTTCAGTCTGTCAGTCATGGTGTACTTCTCCTTTATGTGAGTGTGTGTCTGCCCCTACGAGAGGGGCGGAAATGTGTCAGAAATCTAGGCCGTCATCCCTGAGTGTTTCTCCGGGAGCTAGCCGCCGCCCTGATGGGTGGTAGCCAGGTGCCGGTTTCGCGGTCGCGGCGACTGGAGACTGTGCGGATTGCGTCTGTGTGGATTGCGCCTTGATCTCCCGTTTTGCTGGCGCGCCACCGCCTTCCGGCGGTTCAAGGTCGCCTTCCTTGACTCGCTTGTCTACCCAACGGAAAACCTTACGAAGGGAATCCGGATTGACCCCCGGCATCGATGCAGCGATTCGGTGCCAGGGGCAGTTCTGCGCGCGCAGCCGCCGGATCAATAGGTAGTCGGCCAAGACCCGTCCGGCCAAGTTCTTCTCACGCAATTCGCCCTTCCAGTCCTGGGCGAGTTGTTCCAGTGTTGAAGGTTCGCTCATGAAATCCTCCTCGGAGCCATAATCGGCTCACCTGAACACTAAGGGATGCGGAAATAAATCCGGATTCCCTCCGGATACCATCCGGATGCGACCGGAAGAAAAACGGCCAGTTTTGGGAGGGTTTTCAGACTAGCGGAACGGAACCGGACGGTTTTCAGATTTCGGGAAGAAATCCGGCCGCGAGCGGAACGAATCCGGACGGTTTTCAGACAGTTTTGGGATTCGATGCGGCATGGTTTTCAGACAGTTTTGGGAGGGTTTTCAGACTAGGAGGAAGGATTTCAGATAGTTTTGGGAGGGTTTTGGGAGGGTTTTGGGAGGGTTTTGGGAGGGTTTTCAGACTTCCAATCAACCCCGCCTTGGATGACGCCCACCTGAAGGTGGGCTGAGGGACCACACAACCGCACCCGTTGGGTGGTTGTGTCCCCCGGCTTCGCTCGTGGGGTGGATTCCGGCCCAAGCCCGAATCCGCGATCCCACCCCGATCCGATGCTGACGCCCTCGCCGATTCGACCGGCCTGCAAAAATGCGTAAGTGTTGACTCCTTTGCCACCGACCCGCCCACGTCTCCCTCGTCGCGCTCGGGTTTTGGGTTTTCCAGCGACGCGATTGGCCAGCCATCCCGGCCCCAGCCCTCCTCTGTGCGCTCCCAGCGCGCGGCCCATATCGGCGGATGGGTGCGTCGCCGTTGACCCCGCGTTACTGACACGGTATGTGCGCCACCGACCACCAGTTGCCTTGACCTTTTTCATATCATAGCGTATCATCAATAGCATATCGTATCAGGAGGTGATGTGGGACGCGAAGCAGTCATCAGCCAAGAACAGGTCGCCGCTGCCGCAGAGGGTATCAAGGCCGCCGGCGGGGTGCCTACCCTGCGAGCCGTGCGGGAGAGGCTGGGCGGGATCGGCAGTATGGGGACCATCAACCGGATGCTGCAGGAGTGGAGGGATTCACAGGCTCGCCCTACTACCCCCGAGATCGCCATCCCGCCCGGCGTCGCGCGGGCACTCACGGACTACCTGAGCACCGAGATCGCGCAGGCAAAAGCCCCACTGACCAACGAACTCGCCGAGGCTCGCCAAGCTAATACCGAACTCGCGACCGAGAATGAGCGATTGGCGCGTGAGATCGAGGACCGGGAGACGGAGATCGCTCGCCTTGCCAGCGAGAAGTCCGCCATTGAGGGTCGGGCCGAGCAGCTGGCGGCGGAACTCGCCGCCGCCCGCGAAGAGTCCATGAGGGAGCGCCGGGCCGCTGAGGAAGCGCGCGTAGAGGTGGCTAAGTTGACCCTACGGTTGGAGGGCGTGCCCCGGCTGGAAGCTGACCTTGCCAAGGTTCGTGAGATCCTGGACGAGGAGCGTAAGGCGCGCGTACTGGCCGAACAACAGGCGGCGGTCGCCGTGGCGCGCCTCGAGGAGCGTGGGCACAGGATTTAGCGTAAAAGAGACCATATCGGAATCAAGCATAGCCCTGACCTGCGAGGGCCACGGGGTGATGGGATGCGATGATCAGACGCTGACGGGTGCGATGAAGCCGTACTTGGTCAGGGTCTTGATCCAGCGAGGCGCATTGCGTTGCACCGACAGCGCTTCGCAGTCCGTGGCGGAATCCCGGTAATGCGCCATGGCGACCGCCGCCTGTTAAGCATATCTTACACGCGCGTCATCATGGCTACGCGCTGCCATTGCTTGATAATCTTTCATACCGCTCACTGCGTCCTTATATGCGCGCTTCTTCCGCGACCTGCAATTCCATACGGAGCGCCCACTCTTCATGGCCCGCAATTTGGTGTCCCCATCGCTTGTTGAGCCGGAAAACCCAGAACGCAACCGGATGCGTAGCCCGTTCGGTATGGATGCGGAAGAAAAGCTTCTCTTGTCCACACAGGTGAAGGGCCTGATGCCCAAAGATCACAGGCAACATCGCACTATCCCGCGCCCCCTTCAGCGGCGCCCGGGCCTCGGTCCGCCGCCCCTCCGTGTCCTCCAGTTGCACCACCAAGACGCCATCCGCCCGGCCGTCATAAGTGCCGATGAGCAGGGCAAGACCCTTCATCTCTCCCTGTACGCCAACAGGTACTAGAAAACTGCCGCTCAATTCATCATCCGGTGGCAGAACCACCGACTTTTTATGCTTATCGTGGGGGTGGCCATAGGGGACATCGACAACAAAAACATCCTGGCGCCATGGGCGGCGCACCCGTGGCGGATGCGCCCAAGAAAAATCCTCCCCCCGATCCAGGCTCAGATTCGGATTGTAGGCGGGATCGTTACGAAGCAGGAACCCCCAGCGCCATTGCATATAGGCATGTTCCAACGCTGACCGATGCAGGCTCTTTGCATCAGAGTCGATTCCGCGCGACTTGGACTCATGGTGATACAAAATGGCCTGCGGCACCCAGACATTGCGCAATCCCTTTTCTTGTAAGCGCAGACACAGATCGACATCGTTATAAGCCACGGGTAGCTCCGGGGCCATTCCGCCCACGTCATCCCAGTACACCTTGCGCATCAAAAGGCAGGCGGCCGTCACCGCGCTGAAATTTTGTACGAGCGCGCCACGCCCGCAATATCCCCCGCTATGACCGGGCACATGTTTGTGTGCGTGCTCCGCAATACCCAGCCCTAATAGCACGCCACCGTGTTGAATCGTGTCGTCGGGATAGAGCAGCTTCGCCCCCACCGCACCCACACCCGCGCGTTGTGCCTGCCCCAGCATTTCACGCAGCCAGCCCGGGGTGACGACCTCCGTATCATTGTTCAACAGACAGAGGAACTCGCCTCGCGCCTTGGGCACGCAAAAGTTGTGTATAGCTGCATAATCGAACGGATGCGGATAGGACAACACCTGGAACCCGGCACGATGGCTCAACTCGGACAAATACGCCAATGCCTCGGGATCATCGCTGTCATTGTCCACGATCAGAACCTCGTAGGTCTTGTAGTCGGTCTTATCGAGGCTCTCTATACATGTCTTCAGTAGCTCCGGTTTATTTCTCGTCGGGATGAGGATTGTGACCAACGGAGACGATGTGACACGAAACGATGGCAGGCCATGCACACCATTGCATACCCTCGCAAGGGTTGCCTCTTCCCCTTTCCGCGCCAATGCCTGCAGGACCGCTTTCTCGGATGCCCCCACTGCATAGGGTTTTGCATCAAGGGATGAGGCGGTGGATGCGGGCGACATGCGCCAATGGTACAAAACAGCCGGAATGTGGCGGATCGTCGCGGGATTCAGCCCTTCCGAGAACCGCAGTACCAGATCCCAGTCCTGACTGCCCTCGAATCCGGCGCGAAAACCGCCAATGTCCACCACCCGCTGGCGGCGATATACACCAAGATGGCTTATGCAGTTCTGACCCAAAAGCAGTTCGGGATTCCAGTCAGATTTGAAATAGGGACCCGAACGGCGACCCTTCTCGTCGATCTTGTCCTCGTCGCTATAGATTAGCGCCACATCCGGATGGCGGACGATCTCTGCCGCCGCCCAGTAAAGCGCGTGTTCCGCCAACATATCGTCGTGATCGAGAAGCGCAATATATTCCCCCGTCGCCTGCGTAAGGGCATCATTCGATGCCGCCGAAATATGCCCGTTTTCCGTACGGAATACGACCTTGATGCGCGCATCCTTTTTGGCATAGGCCTCCAGGACGTTGCGTATGTGGGGTTGTGTGGAGGCATCGTCGGCGATACAGAGCTCCCAGTGCGGATAGATTTGGGCAATGACCGAATCGATGGCAAGCCGCAGAAACTTCTCGGGCGCATTATAGACGGGCATGATGACCGAAATCTGGGGCCGATTGTCCCAGCTCGCAATCTGCCTACGCATGGCCGCGCGGTCTGCGCGCGTGAGTGTGTCGTAGCGCCGTATCCAAGTCGCATAATCCTGATCGAGCACACGCTCGCCCAAACGGCCCAG
>JAJZZU010000189.1 GCA_021797365.1 Pseudomonadota bacterium
CTCCGTAGACGCCCCACGGCCGGCGGAACCAGGCGTGGTCCTGGAGGTGCGGCCCGACCTCGTGATCGCCACCGGGCAGCGGGCGCTCGCGGTGACGTCCTTGCAGGCCGACAATGCCCGCATGCAGCCGGCACAGGTCTTTTTGCAGGCCCATCCGCTTAGCGTCGGGAATCGCGTTGGCTAAACCCCGCCACGCCCTGACCCTGCGCGCGCGCTCGGCGCGCATCATCGCCCGCGTATTGACCGGGGGCGCGCTCGATCCGGCACTGGATGAAGACCGCGCCCGTCACGGGCGTCATGGGCTCGTCGAGGAGCTCGCCATCGGCACGATCCGCTACGCGCCCCGCCTTCTGGCGCGCACCGCGCCGCTGCTCAGGCACCCGTTCCGCAAGGCCGACCAGGACCTGCAGGCCCTGATCCTCATGGGCCTCTATCAGGCCTTCTTCATGGATACGCCGGAGCCGGTGGCGGTGTCCGAGGCGGTGGCGGCCGCCGACGCCCTAGCCAAGCCCTGGGGGAAGGGTGCACTGAACGCGGTGTTGCGCGCCGCCCTGGCCGCCGAGGCGGTGGCGCCCTACACCGGATACAACCACCCGGACTGGTTCGTCGATCGCCTGCAAGCGGCATGGCCAGAGACATGGCGCGCGGTGCTGGCGGCCAATGACGAACGCGCGCCGCTCACGCTGCGCGTGGATACCCGACGCATCGCACGCGACGATTACCTGGAACGGCTCGCACAGGCCGGGATCGCCGCGCGCGCGCACCCCGTGGCCGACACCGCGGTGGTGCTCGCCCAGGGGGCCCTGGTACCCGGACTTCCCGGATTCCGCGAGGGCCTGGTATCGGTCCAGGACGCCGCCGCGCAGCTGGCAGCCCCCCTGCTCGCCCCCGCCCCGCGCGAGGCCGTCCTCGATGCCTGCGCCGCGCCCGGCGGCAAGACCGGTCACCTGGCACAATCGGCCCCCGAGGCGCGCGTGACCGCGATCGACTCCGATCCGGCACGGATGGCGCGGCTCGCGGAGACCCTGACGCGCCTCGGGTGCCTTGGGCGTGTGCGGACGCTGACCCATGATCTCGCCGAATACCCCCTGGACGATTGCTTCGCGCGTATCCTGCTCGATGCACCGTGCTCAGCGACCGGCGTCATCCGTCGTCATCCGGACATCAAACTGCATCGCCGCGTAAGCGACCTGCCCCCTCTGCGCGCCATACAGGCCCGGCTCCTCGACCGGCTGTGGCACAATCTCGCACCCGGGGGCACCATGGTCTATGCGACGTGTTCGGTGCTGCCCGAGGAAAACGAGGACCAGGTGATAGACTTTCTGGCGCGCACACCGGACGCGCGCGAGGACGCCCTCCACTTCCCGGTCGGGCAGGCCCGCCGGGCGGGCTGGCAGTTCCTGCCGGGAGAGGCCGGCATGGACGGGTTCTATTACGCGCGCCTCGCACGGCGCGCATGAAGAGGCGCGAGGAGGCCGACCATGGACACCGAGGCCCTGGAAAAGATGCTCGCGCGCGGCCAGGACAACCTGCTGCTGCGCTACGGATTGGGCGGGGAATATGCGCGCCTCCGGCAATATGACAAGGCGATCCCGCATCTTCAGGCGGCGGTCGCCTTCGACCCGCATCATGCCGCGGCCTGGAAGCTGCTTGGCCGGGCACTGACGGAAAGCGGTCGTCCCGAGGAGGCACGCCAGGCCTATCAGCAGGGGATTGCCGCCGCCGAGGCCGGCGGGCACATACAGGCCGCGCGCGAGATGCGCGTGTTTCTCAAGCGCCTCGACAAGTCGGCGGGCTGACGCTAATACACCGGAGGCGTCCCCGGCGGGCGGGTCTTGAAACGCTTGTGGACCCAGAAATACTGCTCGGGATGCGCACGCACGCCCTCCTCGATGGCGCGATTGGTGGCAGTCGCATCGGTCAGGGCGTCACCGCTGGGAAAACCCTCGAGCGGCGGTCCGAAGGCGATCTCGTAGCCGCGCCCGCGCGGCTTCTGCCACACATAACAGGGAACGACGCGCGCATCCACCGCGCGCGCCAGCCGCCCCACGGCATGGAGGGTGATCGTGGGTACGCCGAAGAACGGGGCGAATACGCTGGAGCGCTCGCCGAAGTCCTGATCCGGCAGATAATAGAGGACACGACCCTCGCGCAAGGCCTTCAGCACCGGTCGCACGCCCTCCTGTTGCGTGATCATGGTGGCCCCGAAACGACCGATGCCGCGACGGAAGGCGGCCTCGAACACCGGATTGGGCAGACGCCGGTAGACATTGGCCATAGGCCGCTCCGTGGACAATAGGCAACCGATCTCGATGGCCGCGAAGTGCGGTACGAGCAGGATCACATTCCCGTGCGCAAGCGCCCGATCGTAATGTTCTCGTCCGCGAAATGACACCAGGCGGGACAGGCGCGCGGGACTGGCCCACCACGCGACCATGACGTCGAACACGCCCTGGCCCAGGGCCGCGAAATGGGCGCGCGCCAAACGCTTGTGCCAGGCCGCGCTTTCCGTGGGGAAACACAAGCGGAGATTGGTGAGGACGACGCGTCGGCGGGCACCGAGCAGACGGTAGGCAAGCCGCCCCAGGGCGTGACCGATGGCCGCCAGTACCGGCAAGGGCAGACTGCTCAAGCCCCGGAATACCACCAACGCCACATGGGCGCTGGCCTCACCAAGGCTGCCGGCGCGTTCACTCATAGGGCGACCTCCCATCCCGGCGCACACGCTTGAAGCGCTTATAGGTCCAGAGATACTGATCCGGCATCATGCGCACACCCTCCTCGATCGCGGCATTCATGCGCGTGGCGTCGGCCAGTGCGTCATCGGTGGGAAACGGGGTGAGGGCCGGACCGATCGTGACCTCGAATCCACCGGCCCCGGGCAGCTTGCGCGTGTAGCAGGGCAGGACCACGGCGTCGGCTAGGCGTGCCATACGCGCGAGCGCTGTAAGGGTGGGGGTCGGTATCCCGAAAAACGGCGCGGACACGGCCTGCGCCCCCCCCGGATCGAGATCCGGCAAGTAATAAAACGGTTTATGGTTGCGAACCTCGCGCACCAGCGAACGCAGAGGGGCATCGTGGCGCCAGAGCACGCCCCCGAAACGGGAGCGCCGGCGCAGCAGGACATGTGCGAGCACGCCGGTAGGGGCGCGATACATGCTGATACAGGGCCGCTCGCTCGACACCCGCAGCCCGCCGATCTCGAGACCCAGGAAATGCGGGGCCAGGAAGATGATATTCCGGCCTTGCGCGAGCGCATCGTCGTACGATGCGCGCTCGACGATACGGACCCGCTGGCGGAACTCCTCATCCGAGGCCCACCACAGGCGCGCGGTGGCCAAGGCGTTACGTCCGATGGCGACGAAGTGACGGCGTACCAGGCGCTCGCGGGCATGGGCCGAAAGCTCGGGGAAACACAGGCCGATATTGACGCGCGCGATATGCCGGGGACGCGCGGCAACGACGTAGGTCAAGGCCCCGAGACCGGCGCCGAAGACCGACAGCCAGGACCACGGCAGGGCGGCCAGCGCGCGCAACAGGGCATCCACCACGCGCTCTGATGGCCTCGACCCGTCAGTCATAGAGGGACTGGCCGGTATCGCGGGTCTTGAAACGCTTCATCGTCCAGAGATACTGCTCCGGCATCTTCAAGACCGCCCGCTCGATCGTGGCATTCATGACAGTCGCGTCGCCCACCGGGCTGTCGGTCGGGAAGCCCACAAGCGGCGGCTCCAGCCAAAGCTCGCAACCGCCACGGGGCAGGAGACGGGTAAAGCAGGGTATGACCGCGGCATCGGTCAGCCGCGCGAGGCGTCCTAAGGTCGGCAAGGTCGCCGCCGGGACCCCGAAAAAGGGGGCGTAGACTGACTCCTTGGGGCCTAAGTCCTCATCGGGGACATAAGAGGCGCCATATCCGGCCTTGACGGCGCGGATGAATGGGCGCATGCCGGTCTCGCGCGCGAACACGCGCCCGCCGAAGCGCTCGCGCCCGCGCGTCATGACGAAATCGAGGACCGGGTCCTTCAAGGGCTTCACGAAGCCGACATAAGGGAAATAGCGCGACAGCGCAAGACTCGCCTCGAGCCCCACGCAATGGCAATGGAGGACGATGATATTACGGCCCGCGGCACGCGCAGCCTCATAATGCTCGAGACCGACTACTTGCAGACAGCAATCGAGCATGCGCTCGTCCCCCCACCAAAGGACCGCCATGTGAAACAGCGCGAGCGCAGCCAGCCGAAAGTGCTCGCGCACCGCCCGCTCCCGGCGCTCGGCGGTCCATTCCGGAAAACACAGACCCATATTGGTGGCGGCGATGCGCCGCCTCTTGCGGTTGCCGCGATAATAGAGCCGGCCGAGGATATCGGCGATGCGCGCGCGTGCGCCAAGCGGCAGGTAGAGGCTGGCGCGCAGGAATGCCACCGCCCCCCACGTGGGCCAGTGACGGGGCGCGAGCAGACGCCAGGCAAAGCGCACACGATGGGCGCCGGGGAGGTCGGAGACCGCAATCATGGGCCGGCATTGTGCCAGAGCC
Source organism: Pseudomonadota bacterium (assembly GCA_021797365.1). Next base: position 4,535 of record JAJZZU010000189.1, read on the forward strand.
GGCCGCGGCGGTCATTGTGTGCCGTCTTCAGGCGATCGTTCGGCGCCGAGCAGCGGACGCACGGCGCTCAACAGGTTGCGAAAGAGGTCCTTGTGGCGTGCCTCCTCGGCGGCCAGCAGGGCCTTCATGGCGGCGCGCTCGGTCGGTTTCCGGAAACAGGCCGGGCAATTGTCGGGGATCACCGGGAGTGCGGCGGCGCGCGCGAAGTCCCGCAGCTGGCGTTCGCGGACGTAGATGAAGGGCCGGATGACGCGCAGATCCCCGGCGTCGACCCGATAGTGCGCGCGCATCGTATGCAAGGTCCCGGCATGAAAGGCGCTCATGAGAAAGGACTCGGCGATATCGTCCAGGTGCTGGGCGAGCGCCAGGACGTTGTAACCGTGGTCACGAGCGACGCGGTAGAGGGTCCCGCGGCGCATGCGCGCGCAGTAACTGCAAAACGAGTCGTTACCAAGCGTCGCCTGGGCGCGCGCGGCGATGGCCTGCCGCTCGTAGAAGTACGGGATACCGAGCGATTCCATATAAGGGATGAGCGGGGCGGGATCGAAGCCGTCGATGCCGGGGTCCACGGTGGCGACCCCGAGGTCAAAGGTTAACGGGGCCTTTTTCTGGAGGTGGCGCAGGACCTGCAGGAGGCCCAGGCTGTCCTTACCGCCCGAGACCGCGAGCAGCACGCGATCACCCGCGCGGATCATGTCGTAATCAGAAATGGCCCGCCCTGTCAATCTCAACAATGGCCTTGGGGGAATGGGCTGCATCGGGGTATGTTAGTCGTTGCGCGGCGCCCCCGCCAAAAGCGGGGGCGCGGACTGTCATTTCCAGGGACAGCTATGTTATGGTATCTGCTGCTAGCAGACCAGCCCTCGCCTGATCTCAGATTAAGCTCACACAAGGACCTCACCCTAAAACGCCGGGAGTCACCATGTCGAAATCCTACCTCTTTACATCCGAATCGGTATCCGAAGGTCATCCCGACAAGATCGCGGACCAGATCTCGGATGGGGTGCTTGATGCCGTGCTGACGCAAGACCCTTACGGACGCGTGGCCTGCGAAACGCTCGTCAACACGGGGCTCGTGGTTTTGTCGGGCGAGATCACGACCAAGGCGATCGTGGATTTCACGGACATCGCGCGCGCCACCATCCG
>JAJZZU010000190.1 GCA_021797365.1 Pseudomonadota bacterium
CATCGTGCATCCTTACCCTTATAAACGCTTTGACGCCAAATACTCAAGGTAGGAGCCGGATGCGTTAGCAGCGCCTGTCCGGATCTGTGCGGGGGGTGCCGAGTAATCGGCATCCCTACCGCGACCGCTAGAACGCCAGTGAACAGTGCCTAAAGGTACTTAGCCTACACGTCATTAGCCATTGGGTCTCTCCGGTGTTTAGCGTCGGCAAAACATATATTAGGTTAATACCAAAAGCCACGTTATGCACTATTGCACCCCAATGGAATGCCGGTTCTACGGTCAACGGTCGCGAGATCTACGCAGCGATTTGAGCGCGTGCCACGAGTTCTCTCCAGGCATGCGGCATTCCCAAAATGTCCATCCATTTACACTAGTGCCGGTAATATGAATGGCCGCAGCAGACGGCGCCTCAAAACGTTCCCCATCGTCTAAGACGAGCATGCCGGCTTCTGCCTTGCCATAGTGGGTTTGCCCCTTATGCTGAGCGCGGAACTCAGTGCCCCTAGGGAACCGGACACCTTTTGCCACCCAATCACCCGGCCCAGGCACGGAAGCAGCAGGGTCAGGACACGCGTTATTCGCCGGCGGCAGCGCCAACAACTCCCGCAAAACATCGTTGTACGCAACGCTTTCGGCAGAACGACGCAACGTCAGCGCTTTATAGACATCGAAGTCAATCTCAATGGTGGTCATAACCGCCCCCTGCTGGATATTATAGACAGAAAGTACTATAGTACTATAGCGTCTGTCAACCATCTAATCGCGCTCTGGCAAATCGATATGTTTAGATGCTGGTGCGACCACCCCGCTCGCTATGATTACTTGTGTTTTGCCCTGCTGGATTTCTGGCGCATCGGAGTGTCCCTTCGCAGCCTTTCCGACGCTGCTCCGCCTGGAATGCTGGGTTCAACCTGATTTCATTGCGAAATATAGATAAGCCGGGGTAATCTTGGCCAGTACCCACGTTAGGCTTTCAAAGGCAGTGACAAGCGCCCCAACGGAACATCAGAGAAGCCTTTTATGGCACGGTTAACCGAACAAGAACAGCAAGAAGTCATCCGCCATCTGGAAGCGGCCAAGCCGTTGCCAGAGAAGTACCGGTTCCTCTTGTTCGAAGACAAGCGGGAAGTCGAGTTGGTCTGGAACGGCAAGACCAACGAGGTCTGTAATGTGGTGCTTCCCTTTCAGACCATCGAGCAGGTGGATGAACCCCGTTCTGAAAAGCCTATACCCGTGCAGTTTGGGATATTTGACACAGATACCCGTGGACGCCAATTGAAAGGGTGGACCAATAAACTTATTTGGGGTGACAACAAACTCATCCTCTCCAGCCTTAAGAACGGCCCCTTACGGGAAGAGATCGAAAAGCAGGGCGGCCTGAAGCTGATTTACATAGACCCGCCTTTCGATGTGGGTGCCGATTTCTCCATGGACATCGAGATTGGCGGGGACACCTTCACCAAGAAGGCCGGAGTCCTAGAGGAGATTGCCTATCGAGATACGTGGGGCAAAGGAGCCGACTCATTCATTGCCATGATCTACGAGCGGCTGGTCCTAATGCGGGATCTGCTGGCAGAGGATGGGAGTATTTATGTGCATTGCGATTGGCGGGTGAACGCATATATAAGACTTGCCATGGATGAAATTTTCGGGAGGACTTTCTTAGTCAATGACCTGGTTTGGCACTATCGAACATTCCAAGGTCAGACACACGGCTACTTCGCAAAGAAGCATGACAACTTGCTCCTGTTTAAAAAAGGGCCCGTTCACACCTACAAAGAGATCTTTGATACCCAAATAGAAGACACTATTGACGTCAAACGTTGGGCGGCTTACCTGAATGAGAATCACTGCATAACTGGTTCAAAAATGCCGGTGCAAGATAGCCGGTTTGTTCGCTACCTAAAAAAATGGCAGAAGAAGCACGGCCGTGAACCAGGCGTAGACGATGTTGTCTTCGAAGTCCGTGGTCAGCCGGTTGATTCGGTTTGGGACATGAAAGGCCTCGATCCAAAGTCTTCGGAAAAGTGTGACTACCCCACTCAAAAACCGGAATCTTTGTTGGAACGTATCATCAAAGCCTCTTCTAACGAAGGGGACTTGGTAGCCGACTTCTTCTGTGGCTCTGGTACGACTGCCGCCGTAGCCGAGAAATTGGGGCGCAAGTGGATTGTGTCTGATCTGGGTAAGTTCGCCATCCACACCACCCGCAAACGCATGATCGGTGTCCAACGTAAGCTAAAGCCTCAACGCTCATTTAAATGAACCCAGATGTGCTCAATGAACCGGACCCGGCGAGTGCGCGGCACTCTGTGGTGGGCAGGGCGTAACGGGACGGTGAGCAGGGGCTCGAAGACGGAGGGGGCCGAGGGATGGCCGCAGGCCAGCACCACCCATCGTGCATGGATTGGGTGACCTAGGGTTTCGCAGACGAGCGGCGACGGGTCTTGGGGGAGCCGGGGGTCGGATCGGACGGGTCTTGCGGAACCGGGGATGTGGAAGCGGGGCTGCGTAAGGACGGGCCCTGGATGCGGATGGTGATGCAGTGGTGCTGGAGGCGGTCCAGCAGGGCGTCGACCAGGGATTTGTTGGGGAAGAGCTCATACCAGGAGGGCGTATCCAGGTTGGTCGTGATGATGGTCGACGCCCGCCCATAGCGGCTGTCCATCAAGCGGAAGAAGGCGTTGGTCTGTTCGGGTTTCAGGGTCAGGTAGCCAAGCTCATCGATGACCAACGGGCGGATGGCGGTTAAGTGGCGCATGAGCTTGGCCGTGGACCGGTCGGCCAGCGAGGCGTAGAGCTCATCGAGCAGCGCCTGGGCGTTGTAGAAGCGCCCGTTGTAGCCGTTGAGGCAGGCCTCGCGCAGTAGACCGATGGCGATCCCGGTCTTGCCGGTACCGGGCGGTCCGATCAATAGGACATTCTCGGCGCGCTGGAGGAAGTCGAGGCCGGCGAGCGTCAGGATCTGGGACTTGGTCACGCCCGGCTGGCGCGCAAACGGGAACGACTCCAGGGTCCAGCGCCACGGCAGCCGGGCGCTCTCGAGCCGGTAGGCCAATCGGCGCTCGCGGCGATAGCCGATCTCTGCGATCAAGAGCCGCTTCAAGACCTCGGGCGTCGCCGTCCCCTCGCGTTCGGCGCGATCGAGTTCGGCATCAAGCACGTGCCCCATCCCGCGGTACTTGAGCTCCTCGAGGAGGGCCATGATCTCAGAACGCATCGGGCGGCTCCTCGGGGGCCTCCAGCGCGAAGAAGTCGCCGGCCACCTGCTTTAGGATCAAGGCCTCGAGCCGGGCCATATCAAAGAGCCCGAAGGCGAGCGCCTGGCGGATCGCCGCCTGGAACGGCGCGGCCGGATAGGTGCGCTGCAATTCCTGCAAGCGCCGGAGCCGCCGGCGCCCCTGGCCCGTATGGCGGCGCAGGGCCTGCGCATACTCGTGCACCAGCGGCGCGTCCCCCCAGGGGAAGGTGTCTTCCGGGGCCGCGGCCCGCGCCTTGCGCACGGGGGTCGGGTGGTGCGCGGGATCACGCACCGTGCCTTGGCGACAGTCGATGAGGCGCGCATGCTCGGCCACGAGCGTGCCGCGGTCGTGCACGGCCACGCGCTCGGGGTACTTGTAGACTGTGACCGGCCGCCCGCAGAGACGCTCCGGTACCGAATACCGATTGGCATCGAGCGAGATGAAGCCTGAGAGGTCCACGGTGCGCTCCACTACCTCATAGACCGGCGGCAGCACCGGGGGCAGCGGGGTCAGATAAGGCTTCTCCAGGACATAGGCGGCCTCGGCGGACATGCCGAGCACGCGCTTAGGGGTCGCGTTGGCGACGGTCTCGCACCAGAGCCGCGCCTGTGCGTTCAAGTCGGCGTAATCGCGAAACGTGCGCCCCGGGAGGAAGTGGCCTTCGATATAGGCAAACACCCTTTCGATCCTCCCTTTGCGATCGGGATGTCCGATCCTATGCGCCACAAAGCCAAAGCCCAGGGTGCGCGCGAACGCCGCCATCTCCGGGGCGATGACCGCCTCGCTCCCGCTCCCGGAGGCCAGCACGACGTGGGTGTTGTCGATCACGCAGCGCGGACAGGTGCCGTCCATGAAGACCGCGGCCTCGCGCAAGAAGTGCTTGGCCTCGAAGCGGGTAAAGCGTGGCGAGTAGGCCATGAAGAGTCGGCGCGAGTAGGCGAGCACAAGCCCCGCGCACTGGGCGGTGACCACGCGGCCGCCGATCGTCACGCGATGCGGCGAGGTGTCGTGTTGCATCTCGCAGCCCGGGGCAAAGACATACTCCCCGGCCCGCGCCGGCGGGGCCCGCAGCCCGGCCTCGCGCAGCCAGCGGGTGAGCGTGCTGTAGGAGACGTGCGTCCCGTCGGCGGCCAGGAGCTCGCGCACGCGCATGGCGTTGCCGCGGGCGCGCTCCAGGGTCGCGCCGAGATCGGGCGGGATGCGGTCTACGGGCAGGCGCCGCACGACGGGCGCGCCGTCGGGGGCGCGCAGCGCCCGGCGCACGGCATTGCGCGAGATCTTAAGGTCCTGGGCGATCTGGCGCAGACTCGCCCCTTGGGCCTTCAGCGTGCGGATCGCGGTGCGCATCTCGGGGGTGATCATGAGGGCTATACCTCGCAAGGGTGTGCGCCTCGCGCACGAGGGTCTCGGTGAGCCGTAGCAGGGTCCGGCGCAGGTCCTCGGGCCACGGCTCCCCGGAGAGTGCCGCGAGGCGTTTGTTCAGGCGCGCCAGGATCGCCTCCAGCACCCGGATATCATGCAGACAGGCGCCCTCGGGGCCATCGCGTAGGGATGCCTCGACGCGTTCCTGCGCGCGCACGGCGAGCGCCGCCTCAAAGAGCCGGGGATGATCGACGAGGCGCTCGCGTTCGCGGGCGCGGGCCTGGCGGTAGCGCGCGAACCACGCGCGTAGGGTGCGCGTGGCCAGCGGGTGCGCGCGCAGGGCCTCCAGGAGACGTCCGGCGTGATCGGCATTGGCGCGCGCCAACGGAATGAGCACGCGCGTGGCCGACCACAGCGAGAGGGTGCCTACGCGCAGCGCCTGGGAGAGCGGCTCCGACAGGCCGTCAAGCAAGGTCAGCCGGCGACTCACCCAACTCACGTCGCGCCCACAATGGCGGGCCACCTCCTGCTGGGACAGGCCTTGGACGGCGGTCAGTTCCCGCAACCACCAGGCCTCCTCAATCGCCGCCCACGCCCGTCCCTGGGCGCGGGTGAGCGCGAGGATCAAGCCTGCGGTGAGATCGACTGCGCGCGTCTCGACGCGGACGGTGTCCCGGCCCAGGCGCCGCAAGGCGGCCACGCGCCGATAGCCGTCGAGCAAGACAAGCTGCGGGCTCCCGGCGAGGGCCACGGCCAGGCAAGGCTCGCGCTGACCATAGCGCTCCAGCGATTGCCGCAGCCGCTCCAGGGCCCGGGGGTCGGCCAGCCGCAGATCGGCATAGCGCAGGTCCAGGCGGTGCAGGTCGAGTTCGCAGTCGCAAAAGTCGGGCGTGGTCATGCGCAAACGGTAGCAGCCGGATGCCCGCGCACCTATCACGTCCTCTCTTTGCAAGAGCGCCCGCCCGGGGACTGAAGGCGCTTTAAATCCTTGATAGCACAGTCAATTCCACGGTCCACGCGTCACTCTTTGCAAGATCGCCGCCGCCGGCCGCA
>JAJZZU010000191.1 GCA_021797365.1 Pseudomonadota bacterium
TGGCGTTCCTGCGCTACGCCTCCGATCCCTCGGTGTTCGAGCGCCGTGCCCTCGGCCGCTACGTGATCGGGGTGTTCGTCATCCTCTCGATCCTCGCCTACCTCCTGAAGAAGGATTATTGGCGGGATATTCATGAGAAGGATCACGATGAAAGCGCCCCCAAGAGTAGTGACGTCGCCAAGGGCAAGTCACCGAAACCAGTAACGAAGAGCTAAGTACCACCAGGCGTGGCGGCCACGGCCGCCACGCCTGGGCTGTTGCCGGCATCCGGCCAGCGATTGTCCACAGATTTCTCGTGACCGCCCCATCAGGGCACCCTTTCGATCGAAGTTTCCATTGTTACGGGCGCACAGGCGCGCCGTGCCGTAGGGCCTTGCGCGCTGCCGGAGGGCCGTCAACAAGCAAGTGTTGCGTAACCGGCAATCCCTCCTGTAGACTCCACGACGAGAACAGGAGATGGCATTCCTCCTCATAACCGCCCTACCGGCTGATGATGCCTACATAGTCCTGGAACACAGGAAGATGTGGGACCGCGTCGGCCTTATCGCAAAGACCAAGCGCCCCCTGTGTCCGGATTTTATAAACCGTCGAAGGGGAGTTCGTACATGGTCCGGCAGGCAAGGGAAGCGCCGCGCGCTCCATGATGCCCCAACGGCGTTGCATCCGCTGAGGGCATCATGATCCGGCAGACACTCATAGATCACCTGAAATCACGCTGGAGAACAAAGCCTATCCCTTTGAGGATTCGGCTATGGAACGGCATTGTCGTCGATCTCGGCGCTACCCCCACCGTTACCGTCCATGTGACATCCATGGCCGGTCTTCGCTGCCTCCTCGATTCCACGCTCGATAATCTCGGGAAGGGTTATGTGGAAGGCCGCATTGATATAGAAGGGCGCATGATGGATATCGTGGCGATTGCCGCCGAACTGGCCGCGCATCCCGATAATGCCCGGCACCCGTTCCGCCGCAAGCCGCGGCTTGCCTGGCATGACAAAAAAATGGACGCCCAGGCCATCGCCTACCATTACGATCTCTCGAACGAATTCTATAGTCTTTGGTTGGACCGAGACATGGTCTACTCGTGCGGCTATTTTCATGAGCCGACGGACAGTCTGGATGTGGCCCAGACCCGGAAGATCGACCATATCCTGCGCAAGCTCAGGATCCGACGCGGGGACCGGCTGCTGGACATCGGTTGCGGTTGGGGGGCATTAGCGCGGCGCGCGGCCGGGGTGTATGGGGCTCGGGTTCTCGGCATCACGTTGTCCCAAAGACAGTATGAGTACGCTTGTGAGCGGATCGCGCGCGAGGGCCTGAAGGACCGTTGCGAGGTGGTTCTCGAAGACTACCGGGATGTAACGGGGCGGTTCGATCGCATAACGAGCGTGGGCATGTTCGAGCATGTCGGGCTAAAGAACATGCGTGACTACTTCTCCCGTATGCGCATTTTGCTTGACACCGATGGCGTCGCCATGAACCACGGCATTACATCGACCGACCCGGATTCCCGCGAGACGCCGTTTGGCGGCGGCCGGTTTATCGAAAATTATGTCTTTCCGCATGGCGAATTGGCCCATATCGGGCTCGTTCTCACGAATATGAGCCGCGCCGGCCTGGAGATCGTCGACGTGGAGAATCTACGTCGGCATTACGCGCTCACCTTGCATCACTGGGTCGAACGTTTCGAGGCTGCGGCGCAGGAGTGCCGGATACTCGCCGGTGAAAAGCGCTGGCGGATCTGGCGCGCCTATCTGGCCGGTTGTGCCCACGGCTTCGCGCATAACTGGCTTTCCATTTACCAGGTGCTGGTCGTCAGGGACCGTGCCGGGATTGCAAGCCCGCTCCCGTTGACGCGTGATTACATGTATGGCGAGTCGACGGGGTGAGCCGCAGCGCGTGCCGCCGGGGGCGGCCGTTTGCGCCGCGCGATCGGTACGCACGGCCTGTCGGAGTCCGACGCCGTCCATGATGTGAGCGCCATTGGCGTAGCCAGGAGGTCCAATTGTGACTCTTCGTATCGAATCGGTCCGTGCCCTGGAGATTCTCGATTCCCGTGGCCAGCCCACCGTCCGGGTGTACGTGGTACTAGATAATGGTGTGGTCGGCACGGCCTCCGTTCCGTCCGGGGCCTCCACGGGAAAACGCGAGGCCCTGGAGCTTCGGGATGGGGATGTCGGGCGTTATGGCGGCAAGGGTGTCCAAAAGGCGGTCGCTCATGTGGAGACCATCATGGGCCCGGCGATCCGGGGCATGGATCCTCGCGGGCAAGCGGAGATCGATCAGTTCCTGATCGATCTCGACGGCTCGCCCGGCAAGGGGCGTCTCGGTGCCAACGCCATCCTCGGGGTGTCGCAGGCGGTGGCGCGCGCTGCGGCGCGGGCCTTGGATACGCCGCTGTATGCCTATTTGGGGGGCACCGGCGCCAACCGGCTTCCCAGGCCCATGATCAACATCCTAAACGGCGGCCTCCACAGCGATTTCACCCTGGATTTCCAGGAGTTCATGATCGTGCCCGTGGGTGCCGACAGTTTCAGGGAGGCCTTGCGTTATGGCGCGGAGACCTTTGCCGCGCTAAGACAGCTGTTGAAGGCGCGGGGCTATGCGACCCGCGTCGGTGACGAGGGCGGATTTGCCGTGCCCTTCGATGACAATGAGGAGGCCTGCGCGGTGATCGTGGAGGCGATAGCGGCGGCCGGCTACGAGCCGGGTGTGGACATCGCCTTGGCACTCGATCCCGCGGCCAGCGCCTTTTGCAAGGACGGCACCTACCATCTTGCGCACAACGGTCACGGGGTCAGCGATTCCCGCGCACTCGTAGCATTATATGAAAGGTGGGTCGGGAAGTACCCGATCCTCTCCATCGAGGATGGCCTCGCCGAGGACGATTGGCAGGGTTTCCAGGATCTGACCGCGCGCCTCGGGGATAAGGTCCAGATCGTGGGGGATGATATCCTCGTCACGAACCCAGAGCTTATCGCGCGTGCCATCGCGGAAAAGGCCGGCAATGCCGCCTTGATCAAGCCCAATCAGATCGGCACCGTCAGCGAGACGATCGCGGCCATCCAGCTGTGCCGCAAGGCGGGGTGGGCGTTCGTCGTCTCCCACCGTTCCGGCGACACCGAGGATGACTTCATCGCGGATTTTGCGGTTGCCATGGGCGGCGGCCAGATCAAGACCGGCTCGGTGTGTCGCTCCGAGCGGGTCGCCAAATATAATCGCCTTCTCGAGATCGAGCGCGAGCTTGGCAGGGGTGCCCAGTTTGGCCCTTGAGACCGGCGCCGGGTATCGAGGCCGCCGCAAGATCCGACAGCGGCTCGTCAGATCGTGGTAGGGCGGCTTATGCGGCGCGCAGGCCCCAGCCGCCGGCCGGCCCACGAATCCGCCTGGGCGGCGGTATCGTGGAGCGGTCAACGGCGCCGGGTGAGCGAGGGGATGCTCGTGCGGGGCGTGGATTGTCCTCGATGTTGTGCCCGGATATCGGACGGGCGCCAGTCCGTCCCGTATGCGGCACCGATCAGCAGGATCCCGGCGCACGTCATTACCGTAAAACTCTTGGATGTGCTGGGGTGGCACATGAGGGAGGGCACCGATGGGGGATGGGGCGAATCCGGTGGGCGCGACCGGCAGGCGCTGGTTGACGAGAAATGTCGCGGCCATTGCCCTTTTGAGCCTGTTTTCCGACATGGGCCACGAAATGGTGACGTCGGTCATGCCATTTTTCGTGATGGCCCTTGGTGGGGGTCCGGGCGCTGTCGGGCTCATAGAGGGGGTGAGCGATCTTTTCGCGAGCCTGGCAAAAATCTGGCTGCCGCATTACAGCGAGCGCACGCGTCGCCGCAAGCCGTTGCTGATAGCGGGATATCTGCTGACCGCGCTCAAGGGCGTCATGGCCTTTGCAACGAGCTGGGTGCAGGTGCTCGCGGTGCGCGTGATCGCGTGGGTCGGGCGCGGGGCGCGGGGTCCGGTGCGTGATGCGATGCTCGCCGACAGTGTCCCCGCCGCCTATTTAGGGCGCGCCTTCGGCCTGCATCGTGCCGCCGACACCCTGGGAGCGGTCCTGGGACCACTGATCGCCCTGGGTCTGCTGGCCGTCCATTGGGGGTATCGCGGGATCTTGCTGGTGTCGCTGATCCCGGGCGGTCTGACCGTCCTCATCGTGCTCTTCATGGTGCGCGAGCCCGCGCGGCGTCCCGGGCACGGTATCGGCTTTCGCCAGAGTCTCATCGCGCTGCCGCGCGACTTCCGGCGATTCGTCGCCGCCGCCGGGGTGTTCGGGCTCGGGAATTTCGGCCCCATGCTGCTCATCTTTTATGCGCGTCAGTCTCTGATCGCGCGGCAAGGCGTGCATCAGGCCGACAGCTGGGCCATCGGGCTCTATATCCTTTTCAATATCGCCTATGCCGCCTGTTCTTATCCTGCCGGCCTCTTGAGCGAGCGCATCGGCAAGCGGCCGCTTTTGGTGTTGGGCTATCTGTTGTTCGCGCTCATGTGTGTCGGGTTCCTGGCGTCGGTGCGCCATGTGGCCGCCCTGGCCCCCTTATTCGTGCTGGGTGGCGTCTATATTGCCATCGTCGATACGATCGAAGGCGCCCTGGCGGCGGAACTCCTTCCCGATCACGTCCGCGCCACCGGGTTTGGCCTTCTGGGGACGGTCAGCGGTATCGGCGATTTGATGAGCAGTCTCGTCGTGGGCCTCTTGTGGGCGCACGTGTCGCTTGCCAGCGGCTTCATTTATGCCGCGGTCCTGGCCACTCTGGGCGCGGGTCTGTTGGCCCGCCGGCCGCGCTCGCGACCATGAGTCCCGCGCACCTTTCACGCGGCCGCCTTATCGCTGGTACGGCGCCCTGTTCTTTGCGCGGTGCGGGTGCGGAGGCCACGAAGCGGCGTGCGCGGCCTTTTCGGGCGGACATCACCGAGCGCCTTGCGCGCGGCGAGCACCTCGTTTTGTATGGTCCCCTGGGGAGCGGCAAATCCACGTTCTTGTGCACCTTGCATGCGCGCCTTCGGCGTGAGGGAAGGCCGTGTGCGATCGCCGATGCCACGATCCGTCTTGGCGACATGACGCAGGCCTTCGCACGCGCCTACCCCGAGGTCGACATCGCCGGCCTCACACAGCGGCGCACGCGAGCGCGGCTGGCAGCTGCCGCCGAATTGCGCGCAGGCGTGTTGCTCTTTGATCACGTGCACCGCCTCAATACCGCCATGACGGGTTTCCTGCATGGTTTGCGCGGTGGCTTGGCGGGGATCATCCTGGCCGTGGATGTCGACGGGCCGCGTGCGCGGGAGGCACTGCGCGCGTGTTATCCGGCCCTGTCCTTGGTCGCCATGCCGCGGTCTTCCGCAAGGCAACTTCGGACGTATCTGCACGCCGCCGGTCCGACGGTGGCGTCCGACCTGACACCCGCCCAGGAACGCCAGATTCTGCGCGCCGCCCGTGGTCGTCCGGGCTGGGTGAGGCTGTGCGCGCTACTTCTTCAGGAGGATCGGTATTGGCACGGCAAGATGCTCTATGTGGCGGTATTGTGTACCGATACCGAGATCGCGCTGCGATTGGGGCGCCCTCCCTTTCTGTCATCGGCGACCCAAAACCTGCAGTCGAATTCGCCGCCCGATCGCTGAACGCGCGGCGGCG
>JAJZZU010000192.1 GCA_021797365.1 Pseudomonadota bacterium
AAGAAACTCCTGAAATCGCCCGAGCTGCGGCACCTTGAGCCAGCGCCCATCCGCCTCACGGACGTAACCGAAGCCTTCGCCGCCTATCACCGCGCCTGGCGATATCACGCAACGCTCCCCTATCACACAATCGTGCATGATCACGGCACGCGCCTCGATGCGTGTGCCGGCCCCCACGACGCAGCGCTCGCCCACCACCGCCCCGGCGCCGATCAGCGCCTGATGTCCGACGCACGCGTAGGCCTCGATCACCGCCTGCGGTCCTATGCTCGCGCTGTCGGCCACGCTCGCGCTCTCATGTATGACGGCGCTCGGATGGCGGCCGGGCTGAACGGGTCCCGGGGGGTGAAGCAGGCGGGCGATACGCGCGAAGGCGACCCGCGGATCATCGCATAAAAGTGCGTTCCCCGAAAACACGCCACTGTCTTCGGGGTGGAGAATGAGCGCACCCGCCCGGCACTCCGAGATGAGCGTGCGATAGCGCGATGATGCACAGTAGGCGACGTTTCGAGGGCCCGCGCGATTGAGCGGCGCCACCGCGTCGATCTCGATCTCCCCGCGCCCACGCAACGTGACCTCAGCCGCGTCCGCCAATTCCCGCAATGTATACGCCATGTCTGTCCGGGTCGCGCCCGCCTCCGCCCGCCTTCTCGTCTCGAAGCCTAGCCACCGGCGCCGGTTCCCGCTAGTACATAAAGAGCGTGCCCAAGGTGAACTGGACGGCGCGCGTCTGGTCGCCCGGCCGGGCATTCAGCGGTCGGGCAATGCTGATACTAAGCGGCGCAATCGGCGAGAACCAGTCGAAGGCTATGCCAAACGACGTACGGATCTGGCTGAACTGGATGGGCTGGCCCGGGCCGTATACCTGGCCGGCGTCTATGAACGTGGACAGGCGCATGGAGCGATTATGCGGGCTGGTGCCGGGCACCGGGAAAAAGAACTCGGCACTCGCCAGCACGCGCTTGTTACCCCCGATCGGATCGTGCGGCGGCAGGATATCGCGCGGTCCCAGGGATTCATTCTGATAACCCCGTACGGAATTGGCGCCACCTGCATAAAAGTTCTTGAAAAACGGCAGACTGTGCGTGTTTCCGTAGCCGTTACCATAGCTCCACTCATTGCTCAGCTTGAGGCTGTACTGGCGCCCGAACGGGAAGAACACACTGGCAAGATAGGACATGCGGTAGTACTCGAGGCTGCCACCGGGCAGGCCGATTTCCCCGCTCAACTGCTGATACGTCCCGCTGGTCGGGAAGATGGCGTTGTTCAGGGTGTTGCGTGACCAGCCGAACGTCGCCTTGATGATGTCGTTGGTCGATCCATGCCGGGCCACGAACTGCTGGGCCACATAGGCGCTGGTGGAGTTGACACCGATATTAACCCGCTCGGCCGCCAGACCGATGTTGATCGTGCGGTTGACGCCGATCGGAATCCCATAAAACACCCCCGCCCCGACCGTGCTTTCGTTATACGCGGCGGTGTAGGCGGCCGCGGCATTGAACGAGCTGTCATAGATGTTGAATCCACGGCTGATCCCGGAACTCGTGTAATACGGGTTCACATAAGTGAGGTTGATGTCCTTGTAGGCCACCGACGTGTCAGCGGTCACCGACACCTCCTTGCCGGTCCCAAGCACATCCTGGTAGGTCACCGAACCATTGATGAAGATACCGTAGAGGTCGGAGTAACCGAGGCCGGCCACGATACTGCCGGTCGGGCGCTCCTTGACGTGCACATCGACATCAACCTCATTGGGGTGTCCGGGTACCGGCGGGGTGGTGACACGCACGTTGGTGAAAAAGCCAAGCCGCCTCAACAGCGTCACCGATTGCTTGATACGCTTGGCGGAAAACCACGCCCCCTCGTATTGGCGCATGGTGCGACGCAACACCGCATCCTGGGTGACCGTATTCCCGAAGAACCGAATGCGCCGCACATACACGCGCTGACCGGGTTCCACAAACAGCGTGAGCGCGATCGTGTGATTCTTGCGGTCCACCGCCGGCACGACGCGCACATTGGCGAAGGCGTAACCCCGATTGCCGAGCTTCCCGATGATGCGGCGCGTGCCCTTGGTGATGCGTTCGCGCGAAAAGACCTGTCCCGGCTTTAAGCGCATGAGGCGCGCAAGCGTCGCGGGCGACAGGACCTCATGTCCCGCAAAGCGATAATGCGATATCCGGTAGACATGACCCTCGCGCACATTCTCGGTCACATAGATCCAGTCCTTGTCGGGCGTGATCGCGACCACCGTCGACAACAGCCGGAAACGCAGATACCCGCGGTTCAGATAGAAGTTCTGCAGATTCTCGAGATCGGCCTCGAGCTTTTGACGCGAATAGCGGTCATTGCCGGTGAAGAAGCTAAAGAGATTCGGGGGGCCTAGCTTGAAGCGGCCAAGAAGCCGGCTTTCCTTATAACGATGGTTGCCGACGATGGTAATCTGCTTGATCCGCGCAATCTTGCCCTCGGTCACCGTGATACCCACCGCGACCCGGTCGCGCGGCAAGGGCTTTACGGTCGTGACCACGCGCGCCGCGTAATAGCCGCGATTGAAGTACTGGCGCCTCAACGCCTGCTTGGTCTCGTGCAAGAGCGCGCGATTGAACACGCGCCCCTTGGCAAATCCCATCTCCGCGAGCGATTTCAGGAGCTTCTTCGGCTTGATGACATGCGTGCCCTTGATCGTGATGCGCGCGATCGCCGGGCGCTCACTCACCGCCACGATCAGCGTATGGCCCTGCTCCATCAACTTCACATCCCGGAAGAAGCCGGTCTTGAACAACGCCTGGATGGCGCGCTCGGCGCGCGCCCCGGTGAGCGTCTCGCCCACACGCAACGGGAGATAGGTCATGACCGTGGCACGCGAAATGCGCTTTAGGCCCGTGACTTTGATGTGAGAGATCACGAAGGAGGCGGCCTGGGCCGTTCCCATGAGCGCGCCCGTCAAACAGAGCGCCGTCAACCATTTTTTCATTGCTTGAAGCCCGCCTCGTTGCTTATCCGAGAATCCGTGTAATGTCGTTGTAGAAGGCGAGCATCATGAGACCTAACAGCAGGGTCACGCCGACCCGCTGCCCCCACCCGATCGCCTGCTCCGAGATGGGCCCTCCCTTGACCCACTCGAGCAGATAGAAGAACACGTGGCCCCCGTCGAGGATAGGCACCGGCATCAGATTCAAAACTCCGAGACTGATGCTGACGACCCCGAGAAACATCAGGAAACTGGTGAATCCCACCTGCACCGAATAACCGGCATACTGCGCGATCGTGATAGGACCGCTGATGCTCTTCGGTGAGACCTCGAGCATCAACATCTTGCCAAGCATCTCGACCGTCAGACGACTCATGAGCCATGTGTCCTTCAAGGCCGCCCCGAGCGCTGCCAGTGGTCCGAATCGCACCACGACGCGCAGGTTCGGCGGTAACGCCGGAACGCGGATGCCCGCACCAATCTGGCCTATGCGCCGGGCTCCCACCTTAACGGCTTTTGGCGTGATGATCAATTGCCGCGTCCGCCCATGATGACGGACGTCAAAATGCAGGGGCTGCAAGGGATGGGCGCGGACGATGCGCGCAACCTGTGTCCAATTGGTGATGGCTTGTTTGCCGATGCGCGTGATGAGATCGCCGACCCGTAGTCCGCCACGGGCCGCCGGCGTGTGCGCGAAGACCTCGGCGATGCGCGGTACGAGACGTGGCTGCCAACCGCTGATCCCAAGCACCTCACCCAGGTGCCCCTTGCTCAGGGCACGGGCATGGACGTGGCGCAGATCGAGGGTCAAGACGCGTTCATGGCCGCCCTTGGTCAGGACCTGCACGTGCACCTTGGCATGCTCCAGGGCCTTCTGAAAGAGATAGAGCCGATCCTGTCCGAGGCTCTGCACCCGCCGACCGTTGATGCGCGTGATCAGGTCTCCGGCACGCAGACCGGCGGCCTGCGCCGGCGAGTGCGCCGCGACCCTGCCGATGACAGGCTTAAGACCGGGCACGCCGGTCATGAACACCACCCAGTAGGCCAGGATCGCGAACAGGAAATTGAATCCGGGTCCGGCCAGCACGATGGCCGTGCGCTTCCAGAGGGCCTGACGGTTGAACGCCCGGTGACGCTCGGCCGGCGCCACATCACCCTCGTTCTCGTCTAGCATCTTCACATAACCGCCCAACGGTACCGCCGCCAGCACATACTCGGTGGCGTCGCGGCCGGCGCGACGCAGGATCAGCGGTTTCCCGAACCCCACGGAAAACCGTAGTACCTTGACCCCGAGACTGCGCGCCACAATGTAGTGCCCAAACTCGTGCACCACGATCAGGATACCGATCGCGAGTACGAAGCCGAGCAGGCTATAGCCGATCTGCGTCAACACGCCATGACCCCCTTCGCGCGATGGCCACCGATGACCCGGTGCGCACACTCACGCGCCATCCGATCCTCTTCCAGTATGGCCTCGATGCTCTCCGCCGGCACCACCGGCCGCGCCTCCAGGACCGACTCGATCACCCGGGGGATGGCGGCAAACGGCAGCTCGCGCGCCAGAAAGGCCTCCACCGCAACCTCGTTGGCGGCGTTTAATACCGTGGGGGCGCTGGCACCGGCCACCGCGGCCGCGCGTGCGAGCCTAAGACACGGGAAACGGTCCTCGTCCGGCACCTCGAAATCCAGCCGCCCTACGGCTGCCAGATCGAGGCGCGCGACCCCCGCCTCGATGCGACCCGGAAACGCCAACGCGTGAGCGATGGGGGTGCGCATGTCAGGATTGCCAAGCTGCGCGAGCGTGGACCCATCGACATACTCGACCAGTGAATGGATGATGCTTTGCGGGTGGATCACCACGTCGATCTGCTCGGGCGCCGCCTCGAACAGCCGGCAGGCCTCGATCAACTCCAGGCCCTTGTTCATCAAGGTCGCGGAATCCACCGAGATCTTGCGACCCATGCTCCAGCGCGGATGCGCGCAGGCCTGCTCGGGGGTTATGGTGGCAAACTCGCTCGCCGGGGTGTTGCGAAACGGGCCGCCAGAACAGGTGAGCACGATGCGCCGCACTCCCGCCCCGATCAACCCCGCGCGCGGCTGCGGCAAACATTGAAAGACCGCATTATGCTCGCTATCAAGCGGCAGGAGCTGCGCGCCGCTGCGACGCGCCAAGGCCATCAGCAGATGACCGGACATGACCAGCGGCTCTTTATTGGCAAACAAGACCCGTTTGCCGGCGGCCACCGCCGCCCACGCCGACTTAAGTCCGGCGGCCCCGACAATGCCGCACACGACGGTGGTCACGCGCGGATCGCAGACGATACGTTCAAGCGCCGCGGGTCCGGCGAGCACCTCGGTGCCGGTATCCGCCAGCGACTGCGCAAGCCAGTGCGCCGTCTCCGGGGCATGGATGGCGGCCAGTGCCGGACGCCACGTCTGGCACAACGCGCGCAGCTCCTCGGCACGCTCATAGGCGCTCAAGGCCACTACCCGGAAACGCCCCGGATGGAGCTCCGCCACCTTCAAGGTGCTGATCCCTATGGAGCCCGTGGCCCCCAATACCGCAAGCCCCTGGACGGCTTCACGCCCCGGATGCCCCTCCTGCCTCATCGAACCCCCAGATAGCGCATGGTCCACACGAATA
>JAJZZU010000193.1 GCA_021797365.1 Pseudomonadota bacterium
CCTGCCCACGCCCGATCTCGCCTACGATCGCAAGGACCTTGGACGTCCCTATATCCAGCCCCACCACGAGCCGAGCGTCACCCTTTCTTGTCATTTCTTATCCCCCGAGCCCGTCTTCCAGCCTATGGCAAAGCCGTTCGTGTACCGTAAATCGACCTGCTGCATCATGCGCCGCCTGGCGGCGAGTTGGGGGTACACCGTCAAAAATCGGGCCAGCCGCGCGCATGCCTTGCGCCCCAAAACGAGCTGTGGTCCACCGCGCAGGGCCACCCGCCAGGTGCCGCGATTGGACAGATCCACGGCCGTGACGACAAGCCCCGCGGGCTTCAAAAGCGCCTGAAGCCGTCCATAGTGAGCCCACATCTCCTGCTCGCTGCCGACCGGCCCCTGGAAGACTGGGAGCCCCGCCGGCGGCTCGTAGCCTTGCACATGGACATGTCCACCGCTGGTATCGACCCACCCGCCATGCGCCCAGCGCGCGGCAAGACGCAGGCGCCCCACATAAATCACAAGGGCGCGCGGGAAGCGCCGTTCGACGCGCACCGATCCCACCCACGGCACACCGGCCACAGCGGTGCGCACGGCATCAAGCGGCAAGGTGTAGAAATTTTGGTAGAGAAATGGCCGCACGGCCGCCACGAGCAGCGGTTGCGGTATGTGCCCGAGATGACCGATGACGCGCACCGAGCGCACCGGGAACCGGTTGGGGGCAAGCACTGCGTGCACGCCCAGGGCCGCCGCCAGCCCCGCGAAGACCACAAGCGCGATGCGCGCGTGTCGCCGGTCGAGGCGGCCCAGCGGACGGGCGGCGCGCGAACCCCGGCGATCATGCGCCAGTCGCGTCCTGATATCCGCCCCGATCCTCATGGCGCCTCCAGGGTTTCGGATAGGATGGCGAGGACCAGGTCCTCGAAGGACAGGCCGGCGGCGCGCGACGCCATCGGGACCAGGCTGTGGTCGGTCATGCCCGGGATGGTATTGAGCTCGAGCACATGCGGTGCGCCGTCGCCATCGGCCATGATGTCGACGCGTCCCCAGCCGCGCGCGCCGAGCGCCTGAAAGGTCGCCCAGGCCAGTGCCTGCATGGCACGCTCTTCTGCGACCGACAGACCGGACGGGCAATGATAACGCGTGGTGTTCAGGAGGTACTTGGCCTCGTAATCGTAGAATGCCTGCGGGGTCTCGAGTCTTATGATCGGCAAGGTCCGGTCGCCGAGGATGGCGCAGGTGTATTCGGGGCCTGTCATGCACGCCTCGGCAAGGACTGGGCCATAGGCGCGTGCCTTGCGAAAGGCCAAGCCGAGATCGGCCGACGACAGCACCTTGCTGACCCCGATGCTCGAACCCTCGGATACCGGTTTCAGGATGAGCGGGAACCCAAGCGAGGCGGCGGTCGCAAGATCCGCCTCGTGGTGGAGTAGGCGAAAGTCGGGCGTGGGCAGGGATGCGGCGCGTAATACCGCCTTGGTCAACATCTTGTCCATGGCCACTGCCGAGGCCGCCACCCCGCTTCCCGTATAAGGCATGCCCATCACCTCGAGCAGACCTTGCACGCAACCGTCCTCGCCGAAACGGCCGTGAAGCGCGATGAAGGCGCGATCATAACCTTCGGCGAGACGCGCCGCGAGGTCGTGCCCCACGTCGATCCCATGGGCATCGATACCACGCGCCTGCAGGGCCGCCAGCACCGCCTGACCGCTCTTCAGGGACACGGCGCGTTCCGCAGACATCCCTCCATGGAGGACCGCGACCTTCCCGTAACGACTCATCCGACCTCCCCCACAATCTTGACCTCGGGGCTCAACACGATGCCGGTGCGCTCCTGGACCAGCGCCTGTACCCGACCGATCAGGCATTCGATATCGGCGGCGCACGCGGTGCCGTCATTGATGATGAAATTGGCGTGGCGCGGCGAGACCATCGCGCCCCCTTCGCGCAGCCCCTTCAGACCGGCGGCCTCGATCAATCGGCCGGCGTGGTCGCCCGGCGGGTTACGGAACACCGATCCGGCATTGGCGGTATGCATGGGCTGGGTGCGATTACGAATCGCCAGATGCTCCCGGATACGCGCCATGCCCACCTCGGGCTCAGCCGCCGGTAATGCGAACGACGCGCTCACAAACCACTCCTCGCGGGGCGATATGGCACGTCGATAGGCGATGTCGAAATCGGCGCGCGTACGCCGGTCGATCTGGCCGTGCCGGTCGATGGTCTCGACGGCGGCGACATACTCCCAGATCTCGTGTCCGCCAGCCCCGGCATTCATCGCCAATGCCCCGCCCACCGTGCCGGGTATCCCCGCCAGAAACTCGAGGCCCGCGTAGCCGGACTGGGCGCAAAAGCGCGCCAATTTGGCGAGCGGCACACCGGCCTCGGCGCGCACGGTCGCGCCTACGATCCCAAGATCGCCAAGCCCGCCTGCGGTGACCAGGACCGCGCCCCTGAACCCGCCGTCACGCACGAGCGTGTTGCTGCCAAGACCGAGCCACAGCAGAGGGCTGTCGCGATGCGCGGATAGAAACGCGGCGAGTGCCGTGACCGTCGGTGGCACATAGAAAAGATCGGCCGGCCCGCCGACGCGCCAGGTGGTCCGTCCCGCGAGACGCTCGCCGTAACGCACAGCGGTGTCGACCTTAGGAGTCAAGGCGCTCACTGTTCCCTCCGAAACGCATCCGGCAGGGTCAAGGCCGCCTGACCGATATTGCCGGCGCCGAGTGTCAATACGAGGTCATTGGCCGCCACTACCGGGGCCAGGATCCGCGGCAGGTCGGCCAGGCTTTCGACAAATACCGGATGGCGCCCGCGGGCCCGCAGCGAGCGGCACAAGGCACGGCCATCGGCGCCACTGATAGGGGCCTCGCCGGCCCCGTAGACCTCGGTCACGAACAGGTTGTCGATATCCGCCAGGGCGGACGCGAAATCCTCGAGCAGGTCGTGCGTACGCGTGTAACGATGCGGCTGGAAAACCACCACGAGCCGGCGATCGGGCCACCCACCACGCGCGGCGGCGAGCGTTGCCCGGATCTCGCGCGGGTGGTGGGCATAGTCATCGACGAAAAGGACATCGCCGCCCGCGAGCTCCGAAAGGGCATTGATCTGAAAGCGCCGGCCTATACCCGAGAAGGTCCTAAGGCCCCTGGCAATGTCTTCACGCTTGGCGCCCAGTTCATGGCCGGCGGCGATGGCAGCGAGCGCGTTCAGGACATTGTGGCGTCCCGGATGGCGCAGCGATGCGGTAAGCCAGGCCTCCTCGCCCTGGTAGGCGACCGTGAAATGCATATTCTGTCCTTCCTGGACGATGGCATGGGCGCGCATCTCGGCGTCATCGCTCACTCCGTAGGTGAGCACGGGCTTATGGATATCGGGCAACAGTTCACGAATCACAGGATCATCGACGCATACGATGGCGAGCCCATAGAAGGGCAAATTATGCAGGAACGCCAGAAATGCCTGCTTCAGCCGCTGAAAGTCTCCGCCGTATGTGGCCATGTGGTCGGAATCGATATTCGTGACGATCGCGATCAAGGGCTGGAGATGCAGGAATGAGGCATCGCTCTCGTCGGCCTCCGCCACGAGATAGCGGCCGCGCCCGAGCCGCGCATGACTACCTATACTGTTCAAGCGGCCGCCGATGACAAATGTAGGATCGAGCCCGGCCTGCCCGAGGACGCTTGCCACAAGGCTCGTGGTCGTGGTCTTACCGTGGGTCCCGGCGACCGCCACCCCTTGCTGTAAGCGCATAAGCTCGCCCAGCATCTCGGCGCGCGGGATCACCGGGATCTTGGCCGCGCGCGCAGCCAGGACCTCAGGGTTCTCGGGCGAGATCGCCGACGACACGACCACCACATCCTGCGCGCACACAAGGCCCTGGTCATGGCCGATGTGGACCTTGATTCCAAGACCTGCAAGCCGCCGGGTAGTAGCGCTCTCGGCGGCATCCGATCCCGATACCTCGAACTTGAGATTATGGAGGACCTCGGCGATACCGCACATGCCGGCCCCGCCTATGCCCACGAAATGAATGCGATGGACATTATGCATGAGCGGCCTCCAGGCATGCGGCCACGATGCGTTCGGTGGCGTCGGGCATGGCGCACGCGCGGCTACGCTCGGCCATGCGCATACCCACCTCCGGCGAGCGCGCAAGCCCCTCGATGAGCTCCGCGACATGGGACGGGGAGAACTCCACCTGCGGGACACACAAGGCCGCCTCGCGGTCCACCAGGAAGCGGGCATTGGCGGTTTGGTGGTCGTCGGTAGCATGCGGAAACGGGACGAGCACGGCGGCGATTCCCACCGCGCACAATTCCGCGATCGTCATCGCGCCGGCGCGGCATACGACCACATCCGCCCACTCGTATTCAGCGGCCATGTCGTCCAAAAATGCCGTTACCCGGGCCTCGATCCCACGCGCCGCATAGGCCTCCGTGGTGGCGCTAAGCTCGCGGTTCCCGGTCTGGTGATGGACAGCAGGCCGCCACGCCGGATCGATCAAGGCCACGGCCTGCGGCACGACGCTATTCAATATCGACGCCCCCTGGCTGCCCCCCACGACGAGCACGCGCAAGGGCGGGACGCGGCCTTTGAGGCGGATCTCGGGGTGCGCGACGTTCAATATCTCCGAACGCACCGGGTTGCCGGTGTGCACGGCCCCAGGTAGCGAGCGGAACGCCTCCGGAAACCCGCACAACACGCGATCGGCGAACAGTGCAAGCCAGCGGTTGGTGAGGCCCGCCAGCGCGTTTTGCTCATGCACGACAAGCGGGGTGCGTGTAAGCCAGGCTATGATGCCGCCGGGGCCGGCGACAAACCCGCCGAGCGCAAGCACGACATCCGGTCGCCGCCGCCGGAAGATCCGGTAGGTCTGCCAGAGCGCGATGGTAAGACGCCCCGGGAGAAAGGCCAGATCACGCAGCGATCCGCGTCGCAGCCCCTGGATCGTGATCCAATCCACGCAGAAGCCGGCGGCGGGCACCACGCGCGCCTCGAGACCGCGCTCCGTACCGATCCAGGCCACCGCCACCCCCTGGGCGCGCAAGGCGCGGGCCACGGCCAGGGCCGGGAATACGTGCCCGCCCGTACCGCCGGCGGCGATCAGGACGGTCTTCATCGCGAGGCCCCCTGGGCCTTGCGCTCGCGATCGATGCGCAGCAAAAGCCCGAGCGCGGTGCAGCTCATCAAGGTACTCGAACCACCATAACTCAACAGCGGCAATGCCAGCCCCTTGGTCGGCAAAACCCCCATGTCGACCCCCATATTGATGATCGCCTCTAGGCCGATCAGGATGGCGACCCCCTGGGCGACATAACAGGAGTAGAGATCGCCGTCCCGGCGTGCGGCCTCGGCAATCTGGAAGGCGCGGACCACGAGGATGGCGAAGAGCCCGATCACAAACAGTACGCCGGCCAGCCCGAACTCCTCGGCTATGATCGCAAACAGGAAATCGGTATGCGAGGCCGGCAAATAATAAAGTTTCTGGATACTGAGACCGAGACCGCGGCCGAACCATCCCCCACGCCCGAAGGCCATGAGCGACTGGACCAGCTGATAACCGTCACCCTTGGCGCGCGCGAAGGGGTGCAGGAAACCTATCACACGATCCTCCCGATA
>JAJZZU010000194.1 GCA_021797365.1 Pseudomonadota bacterium
CGGTGGTAGGCAAGTTCAAGACCGGCGTGCAGATGGTGGCGATCCTGCTATTGCTCTACGAGCGGCCGGTCATAGGTGTCTCGGCGTTCCGGGCCGGCGAACTCCTTCTTTATGTTGCAGCCCTGCTCACGCTCTGGTCGATGGGCGTCTATCTGAAGGCGGCGTGGCCGGAACTGACGAGAGGGGAGGGCGAGAGTCGCTAGGGAAATGTTACGCCCCTGTTGGTCGCAAGGGCTGTTGGCCGTAAGGGCTACACCTCCCGCAAGCGGCGGGAGTTCCCGAGGCGCAAGCGCCGCTGTCGCCGGGAACCGCCCTGGACGCAGGCGTATAGCCTGGGGACGGCGGGCGCGGTATCCGTGGAGGTCATCCGTCGATACCGCGCGCAGTGCCTGGGAACATGGCCGTGCACCCGGCGGCGGCGCTCTCATTCCCAGCCCCTGAAGGGATGGGTATTCGCGCGCTCTTCTATAACGCGCAGTTGGGGCGTCTCACGACACATCAGGTCGCAAATCAGGAAGGCCTTTGAGGCGTGCCGCCACCGGCAATCATCTAAGATGCCAGATCGTCTTCGGAGTTGCCCCGAAGGATCGTTTCGTAGTCTCGGCCTCCATAGTAGGCGCCGATGATCGACACAATCCGCGCCTTGGTGTCTACGAGGAACGCAATCACAGCACGACGACGGTAGTTTGTGATGCGCAAGCCCGCTAGAAGGTCGTCACGCCCGCGGCCACGCATCGGGAACGTGGCAAGCCCTTCGCAATACGTGATAATGGCGTCGACGTAGCGGCTGGCGAAGCGGTCTTGCTGATGTAATCCTCGAGTTCTGCAAGCTGGTCGCGGGCTGCGGGAGAAAACGGGACCGTGTAGCCCATGTCCGGCGCTACGGATCGCGAGCAGTCCAGTCTATGCGACCGGGGCGACGTAGCGGCACGCGCCTTTATGCCCGCAATGCCCGGGAGGTCCGTCCGCCAGCGAGCGACCGTCTCCAGCGAGGCAGGAAGGGAGAGAGATTAAGATTATGAGGGGAACGTGCTCCGATCAAGGACGACGTTCGACGCGACCCTGTTGTGGCCCCCAAAGCCGCAGACTGGCTATGTGCGGATCAAACCACCTCACGTAAGTGCATGTCGACCTGAATGTCGGCAAACGGGCACACAACCCCGCCGCGGTCGGTCCGTTCCAGGAGCCCGAGATCCGCAAGCGCCGTCACGTCTTCATGTATGCGCCTTACGTTGCGCCCCGCCCGCCGGGCCAGCTCCCGTACCGACACCTCGCCGGCACCCACCAGGAGCTGCACTAGTGCCCACCGCCGCGCTGTCAGATGACCGAAAAACGCCTCCGGCGTCTCGAAATTCCATCGCTCACCCTGGTATTGGCGCTCTTCCGCTGCCCGGCCGGCCGCGCGCAACGCGCCCCGCCAGTCCGGTTGCACGGTAACAATCAGTGTGCGCTGTTCCGTCGTTCCATCTCCGCGACGAAGTCTTCTATCAAGAGATCGATGCCCGCGAACCGCAATTCTCAATGTGAAGAGATAGATCTCCGGACCACCCGGTGGCAGCCCAACCGACATTTGGCCATTGGTGTCGGAAATGCACCCTATCCAGTGGACTTGTCAGAGATTTCGACAACTCTGCGGGCCGCCTCATCGGGGAACGCGGACTTTGGTAGCAAACCCCATGAGTACCACATTGAGAATTGCGGCAGCCATGAACACCGGGGAAATAATGGTTATTGAGAGTGGCACGATTGGAGAATGGGGACGTCATGATGATGTGATTGCGTCCGACGGCCATTATGCGAAACCATGGCGTGTGCAAAAGAGCAGACGGCATAGGGACGGCGTGGGCGCATCTGTAGGCCAACAGGCGTGTCCGATAGACGCAATGGGCGCAATAGGGGCATCCATTCAAAAGCGGGTGGGCCGCCCCTCTTAGATGAAGCCCATGGCTTTGACATTGCCAAAAGGAGACAGGAAGATGTCGGCGACCCCAAGCCCGGCGGCATGCAAAAGATCTACGAGGTCCATGGCCTCATAGAGGCACACGGGTTGCTGGATGGCGTGCCGGTGCGCCATGTCCGACGCCAAGTAGGCATAGCGTTCCGCGACCGGCCGGTCCCTATGAGGATATCGGTGCCCTAATTCCGAGTTCAATCCCGAGGCTGAAAGAAACACCCGGCCGCCCGGTTTGAGGTAATGCGTCCAGGCGCGCACGGCCGCAATCGCCTCGGCGTAGCGCAGGTAATGAATGGCTCGCTGACAGATAATGGCATCGTAGGGCGCATCAGGCAGGGTCTTTGGTAAGGCCCGGAAGTCCGCCTGGATGAAGTGTGGTGGCCGTGGAATGGGGCGTCCGCTTAAGGCGCGTTGGATGTCCGCGCCGTGGTCATGTCGGTCTACAGCGGTAACTAGGGCGCCGCAGGCCACCATGCGTAATGTCTGTCCGCCTCTTCCGCAGGCCAGATCCAAAGCGGAGGGGCGGGTCGTGGGGTTTTGCGCAAACCGTGCATCGAGAAAGGCGAGGCAGCGCTCGTCCAGATCATCTGCGCGTTGGCTTGCGACATCAATGCCCTGGCCCGCCCCAGCGAGGCGCCGACGCGTCCGCTCGTCAAGCCATGGTTCATTGTGAAGGTCGAAATGCTCCGGGACCATATACATATCCTTTTTCGTGAGGTTGCTTACCAAAACCATAAAAACGCGATCAGCCCGCCGGGTCGCCTGATTAGCTATCTCACCGCTTTGACATAAGGATAGCCTAAGCGGATGGCAATTCGACGACACCTTGCCAAAATCGCGGGTCATGCCGACCGTGGCCAGGATAGACATGGGCCGGACAGCCACCTGCAGGCCGCCAAAAACATAGGGTTAAACGCAAAGGGTGGCCATAGGCCGCACGACCAGTGGTCCGCAGGGGATTATGACCAGAGAGACGCCTATTCGCCCAAGACACGTCAAGGTCTCGCGTGATCTCTGTGTGTTGAAAAAATATCAGGGGCGGATCTTTGGCGCACGACAGTAATCTTGCTGTGTCGTTTGGCGATGGCGGTAGCCTATACGATGATGGAATGAATGGAGTCCGCCGTCAGGCCTATGGACCAGGATCTGACCTTGGCATCTTGTTACCGGTGGTCGCGGGTTATGCGTACAATTGTGGAGAATCCCGCGCGGCCTCTGCAGCCTCTGGGCTTCACGAATCGCGGGTCCGTCTACCGCGGCACCGGTTTCCACGTCCAGGCGTCCATGGCGGCCGGGGCCGATGGTCGCCCCAGTTCTGGGCCTGCACTTTATGGCCGGACTTTCCGTGTTTCAGTAGCCCGTCACCACCGGATTTTGTGACACGTGCCATCATGAAAGCGAACATGCGCCCGAGGCCTTTCTAGCCCTGGTATCTGGCAGACCCTCTTCCTATCAGACCGGCGTCACGGCCCTGGCGGCCACAGGAGCCCTCGGAGCCGCCGCCCTGGCCGGATGGATTGACTCCCAGACAGAGGGCTGTTACGGGGTACGCCCTTTTCGGGGGTAGGGCGGCGCGAACAGGCACGCGCGGCCGCCCGCGACACATCCCCATCGCCCCGATAGCCCGCTCTCGCGCCGACCTTGCACACCGAGGCGGCCTGCCCTGCGGCGGGCATCGCGCCGGGCGGGGCATCACCTTGGGGTGCAGCGCAGCAGGATGTCCCCACGGCCTGTCACGGGTCGCGCGGGCGAGCCGGTCGGTGACCGGCACACGCTGGATCACGACCACCTCTCATCAGGCCTCGCAGACATGTGCCGGGTGCGGGCCCATCCACGCCGACCACCGGAATCACCATCCGGTTATCTCCAAGCCTGCGGGCATCACGACAGCGGCGATCACAATACGGGGCGGGTTATGGCCCGGCGGGTGTGCGGTTGCGGCTTTCCGGTGGGTATCGGCCCCAAGGAGAGGAAGTGCTGCGGGATATTTCGGCAGAAGGCCGGTGAGTACTAGGGCTGGAGCGGTCCGGATCCACGCCTGAGGAGTCCAGCGTAAGTCATGCTATCTGAAACGGTGCCATCAGAAGACGCAGAAACCCAGAAAATCTCACCGTGAGAAGAGAAACGCCGCTACCATCGCAAAAGCAATGTAGCGGCGGGGGAGTTCATGCGCCGACTGGGCCCTTTTAGCGAAGTGGGCCGACTGTTGCGGCGCCCGCATCGCAAACCGGTCGGGCCGGCCGCCTGACGGCACCGCTTACCGACCGGTTGCCCTTGGCACCAAAAAGATGGCGCCCCACATCGCGGGGGTCACCTGGGCCCGTCAGACCCTATCGTTACCCCATTTACTCGACCGGACCTGCCCACTCCGAACGTCCGGAGACGGCGGGCTGCAGATAGAACCCCGCCTCTCGGAGTTTGCGGGCCACGGCAAGCGCCTTGTCCCCGGCAATCGCCTCCCGGGACAGAATATCGGCGGCGATACGACCGGCCTCTTTGAGGCTGACGTCCAATACGACAAAATCCGATCCCTCCGTTCTAACGTGCATACGTCCCCCTCAATCCCCGAAAGCGTGCGGGGGCTGTACGAAGTGGTTTTTCATGCGATAGGCCTGCTCTTTCAGCAAATTGGCCATATCAAGGGTCGCACTGGCAAAGGTCTCCGCGTTTTTTATAACAGGATCGCTGAAACCCTCCAGTTCAGCCTTGTCGAACTTGAGCACGACCCGGGATGCCGACTTCTCAAGAATTTCCATGATCACTCCTTAGTATGAGACCGTTTTACCGCACAATCCGTCGCACACCGACGTTTGCGTAGATAGACTCATCCATCGACCGGAAGTTCTCCGGCACCGGCACGGACCTTTGTCCCGGCCTGCGTGACAGACCGGTTCCGCCGTACCGTCGAATCGCGCATCCGCCGCATGAGCCCATCCTTATGGCCCCTAAACCGGCGCGATCCGGGCTTGCGCCTGATCATGTCTTTACGAGACGGCGGGGCTGATAAGGGGCCATACGCTCCGTTGACGAATCGTCAATGCGACCCATGGTTATTAGCCGCAGCATTGTCGCGTAATAGGGTAGCGTGAACGAGGAGGGGGTTATGAGTGCTGATATGGGCCTGAGCACCGAAGAGGCGCAACGGCGCTTGGCGCAGTACGGACCCAATTCCGTTATCGAGATAAAGCCGCGCACATGGGTGCTGTTCCTGAAAAAATTCTGGGATCCGGTGCCGTGGATGCTGGAGATCACCCTGATTCTCGAGCTCGTTCTCGGAAAGTGGCCGGAGGCCATCATCATCGGCTTGCTGCTCGTGTTCAACGCCATCCTGGGATTTCGCCAAGAACATAAGGCCCAGGGCGCCCTCGATGCGCTGAAAAGACGCCTTCATATCATGGCGCGCGTCTTTCGCGATGGGCAGTGGCGCAGCATCGCGGCCCGTGACCTCGTGCCGGGCGACCTGGTCCATGTGCGTATCGGCGATATCGTGCCGGCCGATATAACCCTGACGGACGGGCAGATCTTGGTCGACCAGTCCGCGCTCACGGGTGAATCCATACCGGTCGAGCGCAGCGCGGCAGCGGCTGTCTACTCGGCCTCCGTCGTTCGGCGTGGCGAAGCCAGCGGAACGATAACGGCGA
>JAJZZU010000195.1 GCA_021797365.1 Pseudomonadota bacterium
CGCACCATCGTCCTAAACGGGGTCTCCAAGGCCTATGCGATGACCGGCTGGCGCATCGGCTATGCTGGCGGCCCGGTCGACCTCATCAAGGCCATGGCCAAGGTCCAGTCGCAGAGCACCTCGAACCCGACATCCATCTCGCAGGCCGCGGCCGAGGCGGCATTACGCAGTGGGACCGCCCTTGTGACCCCCATGCGCGAGGCGTTCAAGACCCGCCATGACTGGCTGCATGCGCAGCTTACGGCATTGCCGGGCTTCCAGTGCCGGCGCGCCGACGGCACCTTCTATCTTTTTCCGGAGATCAGTGAGGCCTTGAAGGCCCTGGGCCTCCCAGATGATCAGGCTTTCGCCGAGGCGCTCCTCGAAAAGACCGGCATCGCTGCGGTCCCGGGCTCGGCATTCGGGTCCCCGGGCCATATGCGCTTCTCCTATGCGACGAGCGATCAGACCCTAAAGGAGGCAGTCGCGCGCCTTCGTGGGTTCCTGGAACCGAAAAGGGCCTGGGCGCTCGGGGAGCGACCATAAATACGGCCGGCCATAAATACGGCCGGCCATTGTCAATGTGAGACCATAAAGCCCGGAACACCCGGCGGCGGTGTAGGAATTCCCGTACATGAGCGCCTGCGCCACATGTTGGGTATCTCCCCGCAGACGGGCACGCTCTCGGATATCCCTGTTCGGTGCCCCATTGAGAATGCCGGAAATATGGTCCGGGTCCTTGACGCCAGGACCTGGGCTTCGTAGCATAGCGGGCCTTGCGTTCCCCGGTAGCTCAGTCGGTAGAGCAGGTGACTGTTAATCACCGGGTCGGAGGTTCAAGTCCTTCCCGGGGAGCCAATAAAAACAACGACTTACCAAGGTTTCAGAGTCCCCCGCCCACGAGTTTGCTGTAATGTCGCTGTAACCGCACGGTAAACCGAGGTATCCTACCCCCGTTAACACGCTATTGGGGGGGCATATGGCGTCATTCATTCCGCGCAAGGGCCCGGGACGCAAGCGGGTCTGGCAGGCACACGTCCGGCGCCGGGGATACCCCGCGCAGGTTCAAACCTTCGACACCAAGGCCAAGGCAGAGGCCTGGGCGTCCACCATTGAATCCGAGATCGCCCGAGGCGTTTTTGTCTCCCGCGCCGAGGCCGAGAACACCACTCTGCGCGAGGCACTGGACCGCTACCAGCGCGAAATCGTGCCGGGCAAGAAGAATGCCGATCGGGAAGGTCGCCGTGTGCGAGGACTCCAGGCGCGCACCCTGGCCCGGCGATCGATGGCGAGCATCCAGGGTAAGGACATCGCGGCCTTTATGCAGCAGCGGCAAGCGGAAGGGGCCGGACCGAACACGGTTCGCCTGGATCTCGCCCTCCTCTCCCACCTCTTCAATGTCGCCCGCACGGAATGGGGCATGGCGTCGCTCGCAAACCCCGTGGAGATGGTCCGCAAACCCCGACTGCCTGCCGGCCGCGACCGCCGCCTCGTAGGCGACGAACTTCCCCGCCTCCTCACCGCCGCACAGGTTTACGGTGGCGAGATCGGCCCCCTCATCACCTGGGCCATCGAGACCGCCATGCGACGCGGGGAGATCGCCGCCATGCGCTGGGACCACCTGGACAGGCGTGCCCGGGTGCTCCTGATCCCAGAGACGAAGACCGGCACACCCCGGCGGGTGCCGCTCTCCACGGCGGCGCTGGGAGTCCTGGATGGGCTCCCCCGGCGCCTCGACGGGCGCGTGTGGGGCATGCGTCCCGATTCCATCTCCCAGGCCTTCGAGAGAGTCTGCAAGGCGGCCGGTATCGAGGGCCTGACCTTCCACGACCTGCGCCATGAGGCGACCTCACGGCTCTTTGAGAAGGGGTTGAACCCTATGGAGGTGGCGGCCATTACGGGGCATAAGACCCTGCAGATGCTCAAGAGGTATACACACTTGAGGGCAGAGGATCTGGTGGGGAGGTTGGGGTAACTCCCGCCGCTTTTTGAGTCGGTACCTCCCCCCGGCGGATTCGGCGTTACGCCGATAGCGCAGGATCGGGCGGGCTCATAGCCTTCTGAGTCCCAACCTCCACGTCTTTATCCTACAGGAGGCCACCACTACCCAAGTGGTTTGCCATCATGTGGTGGCTCGCAAGCCCGCAGTTACTCCATAAACAACTTTGAATGCCCCCGCCAATGCTTCCGCGTCGGCATCATCAAGATCTTGCAATCGATACTTCGCCCCGGCCCAGAGACAGGCCCACGGGCCCCACTGGTGGCATGGCCCTTTCGCGTCCGACCACTGAACCTTCTTTACGAGCCGTTCCGCCTTTCGTGTCGCAGAAAGTTCTGGATTCCTATCGTGGCTATACATCATGACTAGAAAGCTCACCTCATCCCCGACGCGTACGTCGCGTTTCTTCTCCGCGCAGCACAGCATATAGTAGAGACCTTGAGGCATTTTTTCGTGCTTAAAATTGAATTCACCTGGAGACGCCTCATTCCCGGGGTAATGCCATGCCACCTCCATATTCCCGGCGATCCGCCTTACCGTGGGCAAAATCTTTTCGTAGACTAGCGATCTCATGGTGGGCAAGGTGGAGGCCCGTTGGATTCTCTCTATGCCGAGTTTGGTTTCTGGATCCTTCAGAAGCTCTGCTATAAGTTTTCCCGTCTTTGTCATGGAACCACCCAAGTAGTTGTCTATATAGGATGCTAAATGCTCAAGCACCACTTTTTCGTCCTTGCTAAGACCCTGCCACCCACTGATGGTTAGGCAGGCTTTTGCGACTGAAGAGTAACTAAGAATATGGCACGGACACTTGCGATGATTGGGTTCATGGGTCATTGGATACCTGCCGTCAAGCGTTAAAAACACAAGCGCCCGTTGCGTGGCACCCTTAAATACTTGAGCCAGCGCATTTTGGTAATCACGAAGCTGATTACCTGACTCCGACGCATTGATTTTGGCTTCGATCCCGATAACCTTACTCCCACCACTCCCCTTGCGAGGGCTGATCTTGATCAGGAGATCCAGAAACCTTCCTTCTGGCGTTCTCCAATTACACTCCGCGCTGATGTCATACAGGCGCCTGCCATCCAGTTGTAATACGTCGCCAAGCCACGCCATGACAAAACGTTCCGCAATCGCCCTATTTCCTTGAATATCACAGAGCGACATGATCAGGCGCGTGAAGTCATTTTCGTGCACCGTAGGATAGAGCATTCTCACCACATTAAATTCTTCCTTCTTACAGAGGTCCCGGAATGATTTTGCCCTACGCACGGCATTAATCGCATCCTCATATCGCTCTTCAGCATCTTTGTTCACGCCACGCCCTCATGCTTCTTTTGTTATTATCGTGATTCGTCAACCATATTTTTGATCGTACTTGCCATTCAATCCATCTGTCAAACAATAGCGAATGCGGTGGGAACACGTGGACCGCAAAGCGCGGCTCCCCCGGCGCATGGGCCATGCGTCCCGATTCGATCTCGCAAGCCTTTGAGAAAGTTTGTGGGGCATCCGGCATAGAGGGCCTGACATTCCATGATCTGCGCCATGAGGCCACCCTAGGTTGTTCATTGTGACCGCATGGCCCATGAGAAGGGGCTGAACCCTATGGAGGTGGCCGCTATTACGGGCCACAAAACCTTGCGGATGCTTAAGAGATGCACGCATCTACGGGCGGAGGATCTGGTGGGGATGTTGGGGTAGGCGACTCGCCAAGGGTGCTACGCCAGATCGTTCGCCGTCTCACCGAACCCAAAAATCAGGGTGTCCCAATGCTTATCCTCGCCCCACCCATCGCCGCTATTTATTCGATCAATGATATTGTGGAGCGCGTCGAATACCGCATTTTCGATATATAGCGCGTATGCGTCGGCCGTCATTTTCCGGTCGCCCTCGATCGGGTATTTTGGGTTGCCTCCGTGCACTAGCGCGCTTCTTATGTCGTAAGCCATTTTCATCTTTGTAAACGTGGCACGGCGCTCCTCTGGCGTGGATTTAAGTAAACAAGCTGCTCTCATCGCGAACTTGTAGCGGATTTCCGCAGATTGTTTTGGCAAAAACAGTGCCTCGGCCGCGATGAATAAATCCACAATCCTGTCTTCTGCCCGATGCCGCTGCGCCGCGTAACGCATCCGTCTTGGTGCCACTCCGAGCGCCCTCTTCCCCGGTCCGTTCAGCGCGCTAGATAGGGATGTGAAAAACTCCAAGAATTTCCCAGCCATGCTGTCATTGAAATTCAGTTGATCGCGATGTGGCCAATAGACCTCAGGGCCACCAATGCACAATGTGCCCTGATGAAAGATGCTATCGCTCACCACAAAAAATCCTGTTGTACGAAATGATCCCGCCCGAAACGCGCATAGCGCGGTGATTGCCTCGTCAACGCGATCCAGATAAGGCGCCCTCGTCACAGGGCCATTCCCTATCACTTTCTTGACCTGCGTTTCGTGAATAAGGCTCCACTTGGGCGGACTTTCGAGTCGCCCCAGAATCAGCCGGTCCCGTGGCCCTTGGGTGTTTAGGTATTTTCCTATGTCACAGTCGTCTAGCCCTTTGATCGCCAGATCATTACTTATCGCCACTGCGTTGTTGGTCCAAAAATCTATGAGCGGTGCTATTATCCGGACGGGGATATCGTCTCCGTAAAAGTCCTTCTCGAGAAGTCCGTACTCCTGCTCAAAGGAAGCCTCATCAAATATATTATTGCCCGACGCCATACGTTTCCAGATATGGTCGCAGTAGTCTTTAGCTCCCATCTGTGGCGACCCGCGCAGTTGCGCGGAGGGCTCATGGGCGCGATCCGGTAGAGCAATTCCTATAAATTGGTCTAAGTGCTTGGTGGTTACGGGATTATTCTCTAAGGCATCGACGCATCGGAGAAACTCAACGCTCCCATGAAGTTGATTGCGCACAATTTCGGGATACATTGGCACCTGTACGGATTCGTATAAATGGCCGTTCAGCCCCTCCACTGGCACCCATTTATGCCATTGGGATGACATGGCAGAAAGCTCTGATGGACTCACATGCTGGTCGAGGAGATGAAAGGCCAATTTAGTATACTGGGCAAGCGCGCAATGGAATTTACCGTTATGGTACGTCATGGAGTCCCTGCTAGATGTTAACGGGCGTGATTTCCGCGTCTGTCACTTTTATTGGCCCTCATTTTCGGCTACGGCGTCGATCTGCAGAAGACCGATCTGGATCCTAACGGTTTCCGCAGTCACCTCTGCTTCTCAAAATCCGCGACCCACGATATTTCCTAGATCCCCGGAATATCTAAGATTTTCAGGCACCCATCGCCGGCGTCATTGTGGACATCGATATCCTTGTCCATCCTGCCCACATGCATCACGGCAGTGGTGGCAGACCCAACTCCTTCAGAAAGCCGTTGTGCTTATCCCTTGCGGCCGTGATCTGCTTCTCCAAGGATACCAGTGTACTGTGGACCTCCCCCAGATCGATTGCCGCATCGGCCTGGGCTGTGCTGACATAGCGCGAGATATTCAGGTTGTAGCCATTCGCCTCGATCTCGGCCATCGGCACCCGGCGCGCGTAGCGGGTCTCCTCCCGGCGATGCTGATAGGTCTCGATGATCTTGGCGATATGTG
>JAJZZU010000196.1 GCA_021797365.1 Pseudomonadota bacterium
GCGCATGGCGCCACGCCTGAAGCGCCGCGCGCAGGGCCATGAGGCGTGCCGCCCCCTGACGGCTCAGGTGGTTCCCGGTGAATCGAATCGCGGCGACGCGTAGACGTCCGGCGCGAGGCCGGCTGGTCGCGGCGCTAGGGGCCAACGGTCGGTGGTCACTGATGGGAACCCGCGACGCGTGCGCCCGCATCGGCGCCGCCAATCGGGCGGGCGCGCGGTCTTTCCGGCCGCTTGGGGCCGCCGCATGCGGGCTCCGAACCAGCGGCCCGAAGGCCGTCGCCGACAGGAGGCCTCGCGTCGTGGTCAGACGCCAGTCCGGGGCGACCCCCGACAATTGCCAATAGGGACCGTCCCGGCGGGGTGTGACCGGGTGCCAGTGCCCGCGGCGGATGAATGCCGCGTCTGTGGGGGTCGCGCCCGGCGGCAGTATGAGGTACGTATGGTGCGTACCGGCGAACAATTGGGCCCCATGCAGCGCCGCGGGCGCCGCGATCCGGTAGTGAAAGTCGTAGGCGATGACCGGTAGGGGCGCATGGTGAAACAGCGCCACGAGGCTTGCGATCAGCACAAAGAGTCCCGCAATACCGGCGATCATGATGACCCCCTCCCCGTGCGCCGCAGGCCCTCATAGACGTGATAGACGCGCCACATGTAAGGCCGCCCCACCGCGGGAACCGCGCTGTGATAATCGGCGACGGCGGTCCACCAGTTGCCGGTACGGGCGTGCAGGCGCGCCAGGATACGGCCGGCTGCCGCGATGTTCATGAATGGGTGCGTGATTGCGGAAAGCGACGGAAACATCGCGCCGTGATAGCGCCAATCGATCTGCATGGGGCCGATATCGATCCGGGTGTGGCCGGCGCGCACGGCGCGCTCCGCCGCTTGCACGGTCGCCCGCCGACTTTGGAAATACTCGGGGAGCCCATCGATATCCAGCGTCCAGGGCCAGGGCATTCCACTCCGCCCGGATTCGGTGATGGCAATAGCCAGCAAGAGGTCCGGCGGGATGCCGTAAGCGTAGGAGGTCACCGCGCACTGCGCGACGAGGGTGCGTTTGTGCACCGTGCGCGGCGCGTGGGAAGTCGGCGCGCGCAGGAGCGGTCCCCCGCCCGGCGTGCCAGGCGCCAGGATCGCTGAATTCCGGATACGATCGGCGTAGGCCACGCCCCCTATCAGCAGCAGGAGCGCCATAAGGGTCAGAGCGTTCACCGGCGAAACTCCACGGTGCGCATGACCATGATGGCGATCGACTTGCCGGGCTCCACGATGAGCGTTGGCGGGATATTTTCGTACGGGGCCAAAATCTGGTTGGCCTGATTGACGATCACCTGTCCGCCGGCCCCTAACGACGATGAGGCGCCACCGCCATAATTGTAGGTCTGACTCGACCCGCTGCTGCCGCCGAGATTGGCCAGATTGGACAGTTCGGCCACCAGGAAGGCGGCACCGAGCTCCGACCACAGATGGTTGTCGACATGGGCCGAGACGCCAGCCGAGCCACGCACGCCGATCCCCTGCATTCCCGGTAGACGTAAGGTGTCGCCGTTGGGGAAGATGAGGCGACTGAACGCGATCAGTGTGCGGCTTTGGCCGTTGAAGATGCGCGAATCGTAAGACCCCACGGCCTTGGTACCGGCCGGGATGGCGACACGTCCATTCGGACTGTAGACCGTGCGCGTGATCTGCGCCACGACCGAACCGGGCAGCTGGGTGTTGATACGCGTCATCAAGATTGCCGGAATCGGTGTCCCGGGCGTGATGGCCACACCACGGCGCGCAGGCTCGATGTGCGTCGCGCGATGTTTCTTTGCGGCCTTTGTATGCGCCGCCAGATAGCGCCGGTAGCTATGCGTGCGCGAGGGCGGTTTGGGCCCTTGGAGCATACCTGCCAAGGTTTGGCGACCGCTCGGCGTAAGGGGCGGCAGACCGCTGCTCGAAGCCCCACCCGGGTACCCGGCGGACGGGAGGGCCGTGGACGCGGGGGTCGCGCCGCTCGAAAATGCGGGCATGCCCGGGTACAGCGGGGCCCCTGTATCGGAGGATGCGTTTTGCGCCTTCCCGCCTTTTTGGACGACGATCTGGCTCGCCCGGATGTTGGCCCAGTGGGCGCGCGCGCGATTGCTGGCGTTTTGCGAGGACGGCGGGGCATCGACATTGGCGTAAGGGTTGGCGTTAATGGGCGGCGTGGCAGACAAGGCCCCTTCCTCGCTCGGCGGCCTATAGGACGTTGCCGCGAAAGAAGTGGACGATGATGGCTTCCCGAAGCTCGCAGGCGGAGTGGCATGGGTGGGCGGTGGCGTGGACTCTGACTCTTTACGAAAGAGGCGTTGTAGTCCGCGCGTACTGGGGCGCTCCGCGGCCAAGTCCTTGTGGCGCGTTTGTGTGGCCTGGTGTCCGGCGCCTATCTTATGTTGCGGTAGGGCACTGTCGATAGCCGTGATCACGATCGCCAGGATACTCACGGCCCCACCGACCCACAGCAGCATCTTGCGGCTCGGCAGACCGCGGCCCGCCGTGTCCGGTGCACGGTTATCGACGACCGTCTTCTGGGAGTCTTGGTCGGCCATACCCTACCCTCCCGCGTCCATGGCGTTGGGCACGATACGGTGGTGGTGCCGATGGTGATACGAGGCGGCGTGCCGATTGATAAGCGTGATCGTGCGTCGGCCTTGCCGCAGCAGCGCCCGATGGAATGTCCGCTGGACGATGATGTAGTGGCCGCGGACGACATATCGGGTCAGCGCGTATTTCCCGTTGGACCGGCGCACGAACAATGCCGGGACCACCTGCGCATGAGTCGGAAGATGAATCCAGGTCCAGATACCGTTGTCGAACACGATGCGCGGCCTGAAGCTCGCGCGTCCGTGGATGGCGTAGTCGAAATTGAGTTTCGCCGGATTGCTCACCACACCCGCGACCTGGGCGCGACGCTTCTCTTGCGCCTTGCGGCGAGCGGAGCGCGCACGGTCCGCCACACGCTCGTTGTAAAGCAGGATTTGCGGGTATTGCCAGGAGACCTGCTGGTACCAGCGTCCGGTGAGCGGTCCCGAACGGAGAGTCACTTCATAGACCCGCTCATTGGTAATGATGGTAGCCGAGGTGAAGAGCCCCGATCGTGTGGGTTTGATCAGAATATTGCCGGGCGCAAGCGCTGTGATCCATTGGACGGAATCACCGATTGCCAGGGACTCGAGCTTTTCGCCGGGCGCCAGCTGGATATCGGTCACTGACATGGGGCGCGTGAGAATCGTGTAGGTCCGGTAACGGCTGTAGTTGAACACCACGATGCGCGAGGATTGCGGCATCACATAAGGGGTGGCATGCGCCTCAGCCGGCGGTATGAATCCGCCCCACGCCAGCAGGCCCAATAGCATCCCAAGAGATGTCCAAAACATCGTTTTGCGCATCACATCACCGTCCGCGTAATCGAAAAATTGGTTTCATAGAGCCCTAGGGGGTTTTTGTAGATGTCGGCGACCGTCGTCGGTGGCACGATCACGTAGGTCACCGTGATCGCATAACGCAGGTTCTTGATCCGGCCGCCCGTCTGGCTGGAAGATTCGGTGACGTCCATCTTGATGTAGGCGTTGCCTTTGCCGAGAAAGTTGACGGATTCGACTTGTGCGGCGACCCGCAATGTCGGATCGCTCATGAGGCGCCCGATCGGATTGTAGTGGCGAATCCAGGCCTTGAATTGCGGGATCGCCTCGCCGCGCAAGGTCTTGTAATCGGCCACGAGATGGCGTTTGGTCAGTATTGGGTTGAGCGCAACCAGGTTATGGGCCCATCGGGCGAGAAAAAACCGGAGGTCGTTATGCGTGGGCTTGAGATGTGCTGCCGGGATCGGCTGCGCGGCAATCGTCCCGTGCTGGTTCACCTGCACGACATACGGCACAACGGTCTTCAGCGGCAATACCAGAACCAGCGCCAAGGCCATGAAGGCGGTCGCACTTGCCATGAGGATGGTCAGCAAGAAAAAGCGATTGCGCTCGACGATCGGCTTGCCGAATCGCTCGAAGAACTGCGTACCGGCGTGCTTGGCGAAAGCCGTGGGTGGCGCGGCCGACGGCATGGAATCGTTTTTGCTCATGGCGGCCATTCTGCCCAGGGCGCCACCGGAAGATGCGGCGATTAGCGCCTTACAAACCGTGTCATTCGCGCACGATCATGCTTGCGTTCGGCGTCCCGTCGGGCACACTGAGATCATCGCATCACTAAGGGGATCTGCGTATGTTGGCCATAGAACCGGGGGCGGGTAGCGCGCCCCTCGCGCGCCTCATTGCCCAGGCGCGCCAGACGCTCGATATCAACATGTATTTGTTCACCGACCGGCCGCTGATCGCGGCCGTCCGCGCCGCGGTCGCGCGCGGGGTCCACGTCCGCATCCTCCTGGACCGGCGACCCTACGGCGGGCGTCCCCGCGGCGAGGTTCAGACCCTACGTGCCACCGGGGCTGAGGTGCGCTTCGCGCCAGCACGCTTCACGGGTCGTTATCGATTCGACCACGCCAAGTATTTGGTGACCGGTAATCATGTTGCCATCGGCACCGCCAATTTCACCTGGTCGGCCTTCCACAGGAACCGCGAATATGATTGGCTGGCCCGCCAGCCAGCCGTCGCGCAGGCCTTGCGGACCGTGTTCCGGGCGGACTGGACAGACCATCCCGCTGGTGTGGCGCCGCGCCGTACGTTGGTCTTGTCGCCAGGTGCCACGCCCGCGCTCCTGGCGGCAATACGCCAACCGGGGCCGATCTGTATCGAATCTGAGGAGATGGGGAACGACCGGCCGATTTTGGCAGCGCTTCGCCAGAAGGGCCGTTTGGCCCGAATCGTCCTGCCGACCACTTTAA
This sequence comes from Pseudomonadota bacterium, assembly GCA_021797365.1. The sequence goes on from JAJZZU010000196.1 coordinate 4,850, forward strand.
GCCGGTACGACCGACGTTTTGCGCGCGCCCTGACCGCCGCCGGCGTGCATGTCCGCTTCCTGGCGTCGCCCTATATCCATGCCAAGCTCATCGCCGGTCCTCGTGAGGCCTTTATCGGTTCCGAGAACTTTTCCTGGACGAGCCTGAATCGTAATCGCGAGGTGGGAGTCATGTTGGGCGAGCCGGATGCCCAGCGGCTGTTTGAGCGGTGCGAAGGAGACTGGGCGCGGGCCCAACCCGGCGGGTCATAGCACGCAGTCGGGTAATCGCAGCGAAATTTCCACCGCTCCACACATCGGACGGTTCCCGCCCCGAGTCGGATTCACCGGCCGTGCGGCCGGCAATGGCGGCCAATCTCGTTTCCAGCCAACGCCATAATTTGCCTCACCACCCCCTGAACTTTGTAGGGGTTGCAGGCGGAGCACTGCGGCGCGTTTTGGTAGCGGTAAAAACAGATGCCGGGATCTGTCGCATACACTAGATCCCTGCATTGTAACCGCTACATCCTAACTGTCTAGATCCTAATACAAAACATGATAACCTGTTACCGAGTAACCACTTGTCTGCATTATGTCGATAAGAGGGCCGCCTTGCGATAAACCCCAACTGCTAGCAACCTGTGGTGCAATATACCAAGCACTCATAAGATAATCATACCCACCAAATGTGCCGATGTTGTAAAAGTATGGCGTATTGTAGATGAGCGCAGGCAAGCTCGGCGGCCGCCGC
>JAJZZU010000197.1 GCA_021797365.1 Pseudomonadota bacterium
GGGGCGGCGGCCGCCGATGACGCGGGCTTCGTCGAGGCCTTTCGTCAACAGCGATCGCTGTTTCAAGCGGCGCTGTTGAAGTGGCTGAAGGGTGTCGCCGATGAGGAAAGCCGGCGCAGCCTGCCGGACCTCGTGCGCGGCTGGCGCGCATACGTCGCGTTCGCGCCCCTCGCCCAGTGTCTGTGGGTGGCCGAGGCATTTCTGCGGCTTTTGATCGATGCACCCGATCCGCGCGTCGAGGACAAGAAACTGATCTCGCGCCTCGACCAACTTCTCAAGCGTTTTGCCGACGGCCAGGATCGGGGCGGCAGCCGTAGCGCCTGCGAGCGATTGACGCGCGACATGCTATTTGTGCTGCGCGAGGGTGTATCGTCCGATCCCGTAATCACGGCCGTCCGTGAGGCCTTCGGTCTCGCGGGGCCGGCCCCTGATGAGTCCACCGAGGTCTCCATGGCCGCGCTGCGGTCGATTGCGAGCGCGCTGAGTCAGGAGATCGCGCAGGCGCAGTCGTTGCTGTCGCGCTGCTTCGATCCGCACGAAACGACAGACGATGCCAATGGCCAGCTGGTGCTGCTGCTCGACAAGATGGCCAAGACCTTCGCGACCCTCGAGGTCGCACCGCTGGGTGGACTGGCCGCGGCGATCGCTGAGGCCTGCCGGGCGCTGGCCGACGGGCGTCTCCAAAAGTCCGGGGCCGTGGCCATGGCCCTGGCCCAGGGGCTTTTGCAGATCGAGAGCGCGGCGCGCGAGATCCCTTATGGGGCCTCCGGTTGGCGGCTGGGGATCGACGAACAGACGCGGGTGTTGGTGAATCTCGCATCGCTGCCGGACACGAGCGGCATGGAGGTCTCCGAGGGGCCCCTGTCGGCGCAGGACAGGCGCCAGCTGGTGGGGGCGGTGTCCACCGAGATCCGTGCCAATCTCGCGCGTATCGAGGAGGCCTTCCTGGCATTTGTCGCCTCTCCGCGGGATCGCGAGGGATTGGCGGAGGTGCCGACCCTGGCGGCGCAGGTCGAGGCGGCCTTCCAGGTGCTCGAGGAGGAGCCCGCCTCTGATCTGGCGCGTGCCCTCCATGGGGCCCTGAACCGTCTGGCGCAGGGCCATTTGGCCCCCGGCGGGGCGTTTGCCGAGGCCCTGGCCGCCGCGGTCGCCGGTCTCGAGGCGCATGTCAACGGACTGGAGCGCGGCCGTCCCTTGCGTCCCGCGGAGCTTACCGACCTGGCGCGACCCTTGAACGAGATCGTGCGCGAAGAGCCCGCCCGTGAGGCCGTGCCGCCTCAGGCGCCGGCGGTGGCGGGCCCACAGCTCGCCATAGATCCTGAGATCCTGCCGGTATTTCTCGAGGACGCGCATCAGGCAGTAGCGCAGCTCGATGAGGCGTTGTCGGCGTGGCGTGCCGACTTGTCCGATGAAAACGCCGTGACCGTCGCGCGCCGCGCGTTTCATACCCTGAAGGGTAGCGGACGCATGGTGGAGGCCGGTGAGATTGCCGAGCTCTCCTATGATGCCGAGACGCTCTTGAACAAGATCCGCGCCCGCGAACAGGCCGTCAGCCCTGCCGCGCTCACCTGGGTGGCGCGCGCCCATGAGGTGGTACGGGATTGGGTGGCGGCCGTGGAGCAGGGCCAAGGACTCCCGGAGATGGCGGTCGTTCGCGATGCCCTCCAGGCCTTGGCGGCGGGGCGCGAGCCATCCCCGGCAACGCCCGTGCCGGACACGGCCGCGGGCCCCATCACTCTGCTGGCCGAGGGCGATGGCGTCGTGGTGCTGTCCGGCGAGGGCGCGGCCTGCGGCGACGAGATCCTGGTCCCGGGCGACGAGGGATTGGATGGCGTCGCACACACCGCCTCGCCGCCCCACGCGTCACCGCTTTTTGCCGATCCCTTGCTGCGCGATATCTTCGTCGCCGAGACGCGCGACCACCTGCGCGTGTTGGCGGCCGTGCTCGCCGATGGCCCTCAACATCCGGTGTCAGCCGATCTATTGCGCGCCGTGCATACGATGCAGGGAAGCGCCCGTTCCGTGGCGCTCCTGGCCATGGCCGACTCATGCGCCGGTCTGGAGCGTTGCCTTCAGGCCCGCGAGATCGATCAAAAACCGCTCGGGACCGAGGCTGCCGACCTCTTGGGGTGCCTAGCGGTCGCCATCGAGGGCGTGCTCGCCGCCCTGGGCGACAACGGCGATCCGGACGCGCCGCTTGCGGCCCTTGCGGAACGTCTGGACGCGCTCACGCGGGAGGGGCTGCCGCACCCCGGGCTCACCTGGTGGCAAAAGAATCTGGCGTTGCAGGAGGGGGTGCGCGAGGCTGTACCCGGGGAGTCCGATGGACAGGGCGTACCCGAGGGCGCGGTGGTAAGCGCCCTACCCGGGGAACGCTCGGGGAGTCCGATCGAGGCCCTTCAGTCCGCCGACCCGGTGGTATTTCCCGGAGCGGATGCGCCGTACGAGGCGATCGACCCCGAGCTGCGCGCCATTTTTCGCGACGAGGCGCGCGATCTTCTGGACAGCCTGGAGGCGGCCCTTGGCCAGTGGCGGGAATACCGGGACCGCGACGACCTGCTCGATGCGCTAAAGCGGGTCCTGCACACCTTGAAGGGCGGCGCACGCATGTGCGGGGCCGCGCGCATGGGCGATGTGGCGCATGCAACAGAAGACCTCCTGCGCCGAGTCGAGGACGGCGAACAGCCACGCGACGAGCGGCTGTTTGCCTTGTTGGATGCCGCTGCCGAACATCTGGGTGGGCTCTATAACGCCTTCGTGTCGGGCCGCGATGTCCTGGGCGAGGACATCACGCGGGCCTTGATGGCGAGCTTGTCGGCGGACAATCCGCCCGATGGGGGGTTTGTCGCGCCGCCTCCGGTTCCCGTACCGGCAGCGGCGCCAGCCGCCACCATCGTGGCGTCGCCGGCGCTAAACGACCCCGCCGAGGATCTCTTCAAGGCCGAGGCGGCCAGTCAGGTGCGCGTGCATACGGCGCTTCTCGACCGGTTGGTAGCCTATGCCGGAGAGGTCAGTATCGCGCGGGCCCGCATGGAGCAGCAGATCTTCAGCTTGAAAGGGCATCTGGCGGAGCTAAACGGCAACGTCAAGCGTTTCCGGGACCAGGTCCGTGAACTCGAGATCCAGGCCGAGTCCCAGATCGTGTCGCGCGCGCGCATCGACGAGGGCAATGTCGCCCCGGATTTCGATCCCCTGGAGTTCGATCGCTACTCGCGACTCCAGCATCTGTCGCGAGGTCTGACCGAGAACCTGCACGATTTGATCACCGTGCACGGCACGCTCGATGCCGTGGCAAGTCAGGCGGAGGCCGTCCTTCAGCAGCAGGCGCGTGTGAATACCGAGCTTCAAGAGGGGCTCATGCGTACGCGCATGGTGCGATTCGCCACCCAGGCCCACAGGTTACGGCAGATCGTCCGGCAGACGGCGCGCGAGCTCAATAAACGCGCCGAGCTTGTCCTGGCCGCTGCCGATGTCGAGCTCGACCGCCACCTGTTGGAACGTATGATCGGCCCGTTCGAACACATGATCCGCAATGCCATCGACCACGGGTTGGAGCCCGCCGCGGAACGGGAGCGTCTCGGAAAGCGTCCAGTGGGCACTATTACCATACAGGCCGTACAGGAGAGCGGGGAGATCGTGATCCGGGTGTCGGATGATGGCGCCGGGCTCAATGTCGAGCGCATACGCGCCAAGGCCATCGAGCGCAAGCTCGTGCCGACGGCGGCACTGGTCAGCGATGAGCAGGTCATGCAGTTCATCCTGCTGCCCGGTTTCTCGACCGCCGCTAGGATCACCCATCTGTCGGGTCGTGGCGTCGGCATGGATGTCGTGCATAGCGAGGTCAAGAAGTTGGGAGGCGCGATCAGCGTCGACACCCAGGCTGGCCGGGGAACGACCTTCGTCATCCGGTTGCCGCTCACGCTGTCGATCACCCAGGCGCTGATGGTGGGGTGCGGCGATCAGATGTTTGCGATCCCGCTTGCTGCGATCGTCAATATCGTGGAGGCGCCGGCCGGGGCGATCATGGAGGCGCTGGCCGGCGACCACCCGAATCTGCGCTACGGGGGCCGCGACTACCCGTTCATGGATCTCGGGGCGCGCCTCGGTATCCCTCGCGGAGGTGTCTGGCCGCGCAAGTTGCCGGTGCTGCTGCTGCGGCTTGATACGCGGGAGGTCGCAGTCGGGGTGGATAGCCTGTTTGGGACGCGCGAGATTGTGGTCAAGTCCCTCGGCCCGCAACTAGGCGAGATCCGCGGGCTTTTCGGGGCGACCATCATGGGAGATGGGCGCGTACTGCTGATTCTCGACATCCCGGCACTATGGAACGAAGCCGAGGGCCTGCGTGTCAACACGATCGCCGCCGAGGCACCGGCCGTGGAACGACCGTATGTCCTGGTCGTCGATGATTCCCTGACCGTGCGCAAGGTCACGACCCGCTTCCTGCAAAAGCAGGGTTATGATGCCGCGACCGCGAAGGATGGCATCGAGGCCCTGGAACAGCTGCGCGATCGTATCCCGGATGTCATGCTCGTGGATATCGAGATGCCGCGTATGGACGGCTACGAGCTCACAGCGCGGGTGCGCGCCGACACGCGTCTGCGCCATGTCCCGATCGTCATGATCACGTCGCGCTCGGGTCGCAAGCACCGTGAACATGCCATGGCGCTCGGCGTCGACGTCTATCTTGGGAAGCCGTACCAGGAGGAGGATCTGCGCCAGGAGATCGAGGGATTGTTGCGACGGGGCCATTCATGACCGACCTGCGCCATTACCTGCAGTTGCGGTTTGCCGGGCAGGTCTTTCTCATGCCCAACCTCCCGGACATCCTTGTTGAGCCGCGCGAGAATATGCAGGTCGAGCGCACCGGGCGGGCCGCGGCGCAGCGTACCGTCCAAGGCGTATCGTGGCTTGCCTATGCCCTGGGGCCGGATTGGGCGCCGCTCCCTGAAAGCGGCTGGACGCGGGCGGTGTTCCTTGGGGTCGGCACGGCGCGGCCGGTCGGCCTCCTGGTGGATGATCTGCATCTCTTGCCGGCCGGCGATTTGCGTATCGCGCCGTTCACGCCGCTCGGGCCGGCACCGGTTCCCGGGCAGCATCTCTTCCCAGGGGCGGCGGTGGGCCGGAACGACCTGACTCTGGTGTTGGCGACCGACGCCGTGGCTTCTTATCTGCGCGCCTTGGAGGGTGACCATGGCCTTGGCCAGTGATCGTGTCCATGCCCTGTTGTTACCCGTTTGCGACCGTTACCTGTTGGTGCCAAGCGCGCTGGTCGCGGAGGTTGGGGTGGTGGAGAGGTTGACGCCGCTCCCCTTGAGTCCGTCGTGGGTGCTGGGCGTGATGAGCTGGCGTTCACGACCCATTGCAGTGTGTGACCTGGGCCGTTTCTGGGGGCCGCCCGCCACCATCGGGCCCAAGTCGCGGGTCGCGGTCTTTTATCCGCTCCCGGGCCGCGCGCCCACGGAATTTTTCGCGATCCTGACCAATGCCGAGCCCCAGTCGCGGACGATAGAGGCGCCCTCCGTGCTGCTCACCGATGAGGACGCCGTGCATCCCTATCTTGCGGTGTCGCTCG
>JAJZZU010000198.1 GCA_021797365.1 Pseudomonadota bacterium
TGCTGGCCGCGTACAAGGACACCGGGTGAGCGACGCCATCGTGTTCGGAAAACGGCTGCCGGCTGTTTGACCCATACACGGAACTCGAGGAGGCGTACACGAAGTGCCCGACCCCGCCATGGCGGGCACCCTCGAGGAGATTCACGAACCCCACGATATTGGCGTCGACATAGGCATGCGGATCCTTCAGGGAATGGCGCACGCCGGCCTGCGCCGCGAGATTCATGACGGCATCGTAATGGTCGGCCGCAAACAGTTCGGCCACGGCCTTGCGGTCGGCGATATCCAGACGGCGAAAGCGAAACCCCGGCTGGGCCTCAAGACGCGCAAGCCGCGCCTTCTTGAGCTCCACCGAGTAGTAATCGTTCAGGTTATCAACGCCGGTCACGGTATCCCCACGCGCGAGCAACCTGTGGGCAAGCGTCGAGCCGATGAACCCGGCGGCCCCGGTAATCAAAATATGCATATCACCGTCCTTGCGTCCTACCGCACCATTATAGCCGCCAGACCGAAAGCCCGCATGCCGAAAGTGCCGCGGCATCGAATCGCGCCTTCACGTCGACGAACACCCCCCCGGGCCTGACCTTGGTGGCCAGGGTTTCCACGTCCTGGGTCAAGAAATCCGTGTGTGCCACGGCCACCACCATGGCGTCTGCGACCGGCAATTCCTCCCATGACAGCAGCGTAATACCATACTCCTCGCGCGCCGCATCCTGCGCCGGCACCGGATCATGCACAAACACCTCGGCGCCATACGAGCGCAACTCGTTAATGAGGTCCATGACCCGCGAGTTGCGCAGATCCGGACAGTTCTCCTTGAACGTGAGCCCCAACACATTGACGCGCGCCCCTTTCACCGCGCTCCCTGAACGGATCATCTGCTTGACCGTCTGCTCGGCGACATACTGGCCCATGCCGTCGTTGATGCGCCGGCCGGCCAGGATCACCTGCGGATGGTACCCGAGTTTGTCGGCCTTGTAGGTCAGGTAATAGGGATCGACGCCAATACAGTGGCCGCCCACGAGGCCGGGACGAAACCGCAGAAAATTCCATTTGGTACCGGCCGCGGCCAACACCTCGCTGGTATCGAGATCCAGCTTGTGAAACAGGATCGACAACTCATTCATGAGCGCGATATTGAGGTCGCGCTGCGTATTCTCGATCACCTTCGCGGCCTCCGCGACCTTGATCGACGAAGCCCGATAGATACCGGCCTCGATGATCGATCCATAGAGCGCCGCGACCTTCTCGAGGGTCTCGGCATCGTCGCCGGCCACAATTTTCGTGATGCGCGTCAGGGTATGCTCCTTGTCGCCCGGATTGATGCGCTCCGGCGAGTATCCGACATGGAAGTCCCGCCCGCACACGAGTCCCGAGCGCTGCTCGAGAATGGGCACGCAGATCTCCTCGGTGGCCCCAGGATACACCGTGGACTCATATACGACCACGGCGCCGCGCTTCAAATGTTCGCCGACCGTGCGACTGGAGCGGACGAGCGGTCCAAAGTCCGGCTGATGCGCGGCATCTATGGGCGTCGGTACCGCCACGATGACGTAATCGGCCTCGGCGAGCGCCGCAGGATCCGTTGTCACCGCAAGCCGACGGGCCGCGCGCAATTCATCGCTCGTGACCTCCCCCGTCGGGTCGCAAAAGTGCCGATAACTGTCGACCTTCCCTTCATCGAGATCGAAGCCTATAGTAGGCCACTTCCTCCCGAAGGCCACGGCCAAGGGCAGACCCACATAACCCAACCCCACCACTGCTACTGTATTCATCATACGTCCTTGTTCATCCATGAACCTTCCAGGCCTACCGTTGCAATGGCCAACCGCTTCAGGCCGCCACGCTACTGGTCTTGGATACCGGCAGCAATAAGCCTAAAGCAGGATACCGCGCACGGCGACCGGCCCCCACCATGAGAGCGTCTTCCTACAGCTGGGCCGCGGAGCCATGGACGGTGCACGCATGAAAGTCTTGATCACTGGTGGTGCCGGCTTCATCGGCTCCCACCTCGCCGACCGTCTTGTGATCGACGGACACACGGTGACGCTTCTCGACAACCTCTCGACTGGAAAACGCGAGAACCTCCAAGGGCCGGCCAGGGGCGCGCGGCTCGTAATCGCCGACGTACGCGACCGCGAGGCGCTCATGCGCGCGGCCCGCGGCATGGACGCCCTCGTGCACCTCGCGGCGGTGGCGTCGGTCCAGGCGAGCATGCACGATCCGCTCGCCACCCATGCCACCAATTTCGGCGGGACCCTCAATGCCCTGCTCGCGGCCACCGCTTGTCAGGTGCCGCGCGTACTATACGCAAGCTCGGCTGCAGTCTACGGCGATGAGGCACCCACTCCGGTCCCCGAGAGCGCGCCATTGGCGCCGCTTTCTCCCTACGCTGCCGACAAGCTTGCCAGCGAACATTACCTTGCGTACTTCGCGCGCACACGGGGCATCAATGCCACGAGCTTTCGCTTCTTCAACATCTATGGCCCTCGCCAAGATGCCAGCTCCCCCTACTCGGGCGTCATTAGCCTATATGCCCAATGCCTGGCGACGGGCGCACCCTGCGTCGTCTATGGTGACGGTCGGCAGACCCGTGACTTCGTCTACATCGACGACTTAGTCGAGGTCCTGGCGCGCGCATTGATCCGTAATGATCTATCATGTGCCGTCATGAACGTCGGCACTGGCATCGAACAGGACCTGCTTGCCCTCATAAACGCCTTCGAGACACTCGCCGGCCGGCCGATCGTATGCGACTTCCGACCCGCGCGCGCGGGAGACATTCGCCGCTCCCTTGCCGACGTCACCCGGCTGCGGGCGGCCTTCGGTTATGTCCCCCAAACCCTTTTGTCTGCAGGGCTTAGGCATCTTTTGCACGATCTTGCACCGCTTGCGCGCTGCGCCACTTGAGCCACCCCTCGCCGCCGCATGGATCCCTGTCGGCGCCCCCGTCCGGTACCCCAGCCGGCGGGGCGCGCACCTTGCTTTTCGCAAGCCTCCGCCCCTCCGACTTTCGTCCGATGCCTGCGGCCCTCCGTTTTCCGAATAATGGCGCTTCCGCTCGTCCTCCTCCCTGAGCGGCGCCTTAAACCTTTTAAGGCCTTTGCTACCTCCGACTTTCCCCCCCTAGTTCGGAGGTTTTTTTTTCGCCTATCGCCAGCCGAGAGCGCTCGCGTCACCAGGTCTCGCAATCCGCGCCGCGGGCCTACCGTCACATACCTGACCTGACATAGGCCTATTTATTTCCATACTAGTTGTTCCGATATTTCGATTCGGAGTGTTTCCACACCATTAATTTGTGGTTTTTAGTCCCATAAATCACACAATATCGGGCCTTTGTCCGATGACGGACTAAAGTGCATCTCCTAGACTGCCCCCAATGTCATGCACCTCCAGTCGTGGGTGCGTTCTTGAGCATTTCTTCATACGAAAAGGAGACAGGATTCATGCCGAATGAGCGCAAAAGCAAGCGCGGTTTCGCGGCGATGGACGCCAACAAGCAGCGCGAGATCGCCAGCAAAGGCGGAAAGGCTGCGCACGAAAAGGGCACGGCCCACGAATTTACGCCCGAGGAGGCCCGTGAGGCGGGGCGCAAGGGTGGCGAGGCCGTGAGCCAGAATCGCGAACACATGGCGGCCATAGGGCGCAAGGGCGGTGAGAGCTCCCATGGAGGGTGGGAGAGCCGACCCCGGCAAGGCGGCGAAACCTATTCCGAGGGACACAAGAGCGAACCGCAGGTCAGGCGCGGTGAAGGCGAGGGAACGGACACGGCGGCAACGCCCCACAGTGGGCCGAAAAGCGAAAAGTCCTCGTAAGGCCCGCGCGCGGCCCCTCCGGCCGCGCGGATTTTTGCCTCTTTGCTTGCGACCCCACCCGAATCGACGCTCTTACGCCTTTTGCCCCGCCATCTGAAATGGGTGCCACTGCCCAACCTTCGCTTGGGAGCGGTGTTTTGCGCTCAGCCATGAGACCCGCCTTTCAGGCGTCTTTCGATCATCATGGCAAGCCGCCATTTAAGCGCACGTAACACTTTGGGACTCTTGGTCCAGCTGTGCGTGGAGCGAATCGCATGGTCTATGACGCGCAATACCGCCGGTCGCCCATACAGGCGCGAGGCCATGTGCAGATATTCGTAGTCCTGGTACCCGGCTCGTATCATCATGAGGCGTATGCTCTGTATGGGAATATCGCGCTTGCCGCCGATCACCGATGGCAGACCGGGGTAGAAAAGCGTGCCGTCACCGTTTCCCCCGAAATGGTACTGGTCCTTCCAGGGATTCTTACGGCCCATGCTGAAACCGATATCCGTGTCGTAATACAATTCTCCCTGCATTTTATACTTCCAGGTAAGCCACGGCATGATGCGATTGTAGATGGCGGGCTGGTCTATCATGTAGCTCGGCCATCCGAGACTGCTGCGCCTGCCAACCACCCAGCAGCCATGGCTCATGCACGACTGGTACCACCAGAGCTTCAAGTGGTAGCGCTTGGCTACGCGCCCAAGCATGGGTCGCTTGTTCACATCGTTGAGTCCGTCCACGTCGTTTATGACAGGACACAGGATGCCGAAATCCTTGAGATCGAGCCTGTGTACGTGGATGGTCGTCACCATTGGCAGTATGGCGTGCGTGGCACGGCGGATGATCGCGGCGCGCCGATCGGCGAGCGCGAACTGCGCTGGTGTATGCGGCTCATCGACTCCCAGCGCGTACAGGCCGACATGCCAGTGCTCGTGCCGGAAATGGCGCACCCATGCCCGGAAATAGGCGACCTGCTCGCGCGGCGGCATCTTGTGGTAGAACACATGAGTCAACCAGCGGACGTCGGTCATGCGCCATCGGGCACCATGGGCGGCCTTGCACCCGGTCATGAACGGGCGCACCTCCTTGTCGTATTCGTGCCAGTTCAAAGTGAGTCGGCCGTGCGCCCAGTGCATGGGCGCCGGTATGCCGGAGCCCCCGCTCAGGGCGATGCGATCCTTGAGCGCCGCAATGTTGAAAAGCTGGGTCAGATGCATGAGCTGGGTGTTCGACAGCCGCCCGTAATGGCCGCGGAACACGAGCGACAGTGGCGCGCCGTCGAAACCGAAACTCGACGGCAGAGAGGACGTCGCGGGAATAGCAAACGGCAGGACCCGCAAACGCACGCGCAATACCTGCACCTGTACGTGCCCGTGGGTGCGGATCATGACCGCCACCGTACCCCGGTAGCGACCGGCGCTCACGGTCCGCGGCACATAGATCTCGATCCAGAAAGACTGCGTGAAACGCGCCGGTACCGCCCATGGCAGGGCGTTGCGCCGTTCATGGTAATAGTTGTCGACCGTCGGGATCAGGGCGTCGGGCCATAGACCCACGGGGGCCACGACATTGGTAGGATGCACGGTCCTTATGAAGGCCTCCCGATAGACCGTCATCTGCCAGCGGCCGATCGCGGAGGCATGATCCTCGAGCGCGGTCGGCACGATACGCAGCACCCGCAGCGGATGGTCGGCCCTGACCGAGATCTGCAAGGCGGCGTATTCGCCATGGGCCGCAAACAGGTGAATCACCGATC
>JAJZZU010000199.1 GCA_021797365.1 Pseudomonadota bacterium
AACCCCAACGCCATCCGAATGACACGCGAGAGATTCAAGCGCATCTCGAAAGATTACAAGTCCACATGGACGCGGCCGGATGGAACACGGGTCCCGGTCGTGATGCGCGAGGCCGATGGGGGCGGGGTGCAGTTCGTCGAGGTGGAGTTTATCAAGGAGTAGCACCACATGGCGCAGGGACGCGCCTTACCAATCGTCACAGTGACCAATCACAGGCCATGCGGCCCACAATGGGAGGCACCACATGAAGAAGCGTCAAGGCAAGACTCAGGACCCCATCGACCATCTGCGGGAAAACGTCGCGCGACTGAAAGCGGAGGCGGCGTGGACCGCTGCGCCGGAGGAGCAGGAGGCATGCGGCCGCGAGGCGGCCAAAAGCGTGGTGCGGTTCCTGCGCACCGACCCCATCTGGGTAGGGTCCGGCGCGGTTTTTCGCATCGCCGGCCTTCTGGAGGGGTTCACCCCCGAGGACGGCGAGCGGAGGTTTTGGATCGGCTTCTTTGGAGTCTTGGAGCGCGCGATCCGCGACGCTTAGTGCAACCGTCCCCGTGACGGTCTATAATATCGTCACGGTGACTTTATAAGGAGGCCTCCCATGCCCCGTCCGCCCCTCTACACATCTGGCCCCATGACTGCCGCCGAGCGCATGCGCGAGAAGCGCGCCCGTGATCGCGCGATCGTATGGGGGCCAGACGGCGACGAAAAGACACTTTCGGATTCGGGCCTTATAGAGCAGCTGCGCTACGCGTTCGCCAAGGACCGCCAGGCCATCCGGGCCGGCCGTCGCAACCGCTCCACGGGCGCGATCACGCGTGCGCTGTTGAAGGAGGTTGGGCGGCGGGTGTAGTCACTCGGGATGTCGGCCGCCAGCGCGGCAGAATGTACACTGAAGCACAGCCCACCGCATAACTGGGAACTTGGCTTGCTGGCCGTTAAAGAGCGGGCGCGACACGGACTCGACCCGTTCCACAGCAGGGCGTCCGCAGCACGGACAAGGGGCGGGGGCGCCGCTTGTCTGAATGTAAATCAGAAGTCTTTCGGATTCTTGTTCTGTAAAATGTTTTGCGGTGAAAGCGACCATAATAATGACCTCGGGTTATTAACGAAATTACCCTACCACCGTTTTTTATTTTGACTAGGGTTAGATTCGCTACCCCAATCGCTCCACCAGATCCTCAGCCCTTAAATGCGTGTACATGGAAGGTCAGGCCCTCGACGCCGGCGGCCCCACAGACCCTCTCAAAGGCCTGGGAGATCGAATCCGGGCGCATCCCCCATACCTGCCCATCCAGACGGCGTGGGAGCCCATCGAGGTAATGGGATGGTCGCCCCCTCCCTAACCGGCATCAAAAGTGCCAAAGTGGAGTGTGTGTGACATACCACTAACCGGAAGGAGGCGACAAGGAAGGTTACAACGGTTGGAATAGATCTCGCAAAGGCCGTTTTTGCCGTTCATGGGGTGGATGGCCGGGGCAAGACGGTGTTCCGGAAAAGTCTCAAGCGCACTCAGGTTCTCATGTTCTTCGCCAACTTGGAGCCCTGCTTGATCGGCATGGAGGCCTGTGGCAGCGCCCACCATTGGGCCCGGCAACTGACTGCCCTTGGGCATACAGTAAAACTGATGGCCCCACAATTCGTGAAGCCCTATGTCAAGACTAACAAAAACGATGCCGCCGACGCTGAAGCGATCTGTGAAGCCGTGGCGCGTCCCAACATGCGCTTCGTGCCTATAAAAACCATCGAGAGTCAGGCGGTCCTGGCCCTCCATCGCGCCCGTCAGGGGTTCGTCAAGGCGCGCATCGCGCAGGCCAACCAGATCCGCGGATTGCTGTCAGAGTTCGGGCTCGTGATCCCGCAAGGCATCGCGTCTATCACCAAACAGGTCCCACGGATCCTCGAAGATGCCGAGAACGGCCTACCCGACACGCTGCGCGCATTGATCGCCCGGTTGACCACCCATCTGAAGGAACTCGACTGCCAGGTGGACGAACTCGAAGCTCAGATTCAGGCTTGGCACCGGCAGAACGCCGAGAGCCGAAGACTCGCCGAGATACCAGGCATCGGCCCGATCACGGCCACGGCCCTCGTGGCCTCGATTGGTGATGCGAAGACCTTCGCCAATAGCCGGCAACTCGCGGCCTGGCTCGGACTCGTGCCCCGGCAGCATTCGAGTGGCGGCAAACCTACGCTTCTTGGTATCAGTAAGCGCGGGGACGTGTACCTTCGGACACTCCTCATTCACGGGGCGCGAGCCGTGATCCGCGTGTCTGCCGCGAGGCTCACGCAAGAGACATGGCTGAAGCGCCTCCTCGATCGCCGCCCCAAAAACGTGGCGGCCGTGGCGCTCGCCAACAAGAACGCGCGCATGGTATGGGCACTCTTGGCCCATGGACGGAATTACCGTCCGGGCGGTAGGCCTTCGCCCCTTGCGGCCTAGGTGCGCCTTAAGAGGCCCAGCAGGGCATGAGATGAGTGGTGTGATGAGCAGAGGGTTATAGGAGGCAAGCTTCCACGATTGCACAGGCAATCATGACGTGATGGCAATGAGGTCGGACCACAAACGGCGAAACCTGCGGGGTCCACAGCACCGTGAGTGCGATGAGGTGATGAGGCGCCGTTTCGCATATTCCATCAGGGACAGAGACATAGATCTCATCAAAAGTCCGGATGTATGGCTGCAATCGATTCTCTTTGACGTCAAGGATTGAATGCTTGGCAAACAGGGGGCGACCATGTAAGGACCCCAAGCGCCGCCCTGTTCGGGGCCGCGGGCCTGCTGTTCTGCCTGCCCTGGATCGCCATGGGCGACTACTGACACGACCTTTGCCAGGATTGCGGCCCCCCGTGCGGGGGCCTTTCTTTGCCCCCCGCAGGGGGGGTTTGCGTCTCGTCCGGTAACCCGGCATCCGCGCCCGTTCTTCATTCGTCTCCATGGTCCTGCAAGCGTCGCCTCTCGCCCCCAGGCCGGGTCCGTTCGCGTCTCCCTCACAAGTGCCACGCCAGCCAAAAAGCGCGGCTGTCATGTCCCTTGCCGGTCGCCAAAAGCCGCTCACTCTCCCGGCCATCAGTGAGGGGCGAGAGCCGACGCAAGACGCAGGACCACAAACAGGAGACGACTATGAATACGAACGGGCGCAAGACGGATGCCAGACCCCAAGTCAAAACCGAGGGGGCTCAAGGCCTCAACAATCCGCAGGGGGGCCAAACCTTCGACATTTACCAGATCGTCACAGATCAGATCCTAGAGGCCATGGAGACCACCACGGGCCAAGGTCGGCGCTTGTGGGACGCCCAGCCGTCTTTACCTCTAAACCTTGCCACCGGCAAGCCCTACACGGGTATGAACATTCTAATCTTATGGGCCGCCGCGATCCAGAAGGGCTACCGTTCCCCGTACTGGCTCACCTTCAAACAAGCGCAGACCATGGGCGGCCAGGTCCGGAAGGGTGAACATTCGGAACTCGGTATCTTCTATAAGCCCTGGGAGAGCACGGATACTAACAGCGAGACCGGCGAAACCGAGACCAAGACGGGCGCGGTCCTGAAAAGCTTCCGCGTGTTCAATCTGGACCAAGTGGACGGCATCACAGCGCCGACAACAGAGCCCCGGCCAGTCTTTGAAGTCCTGGCCGACGCCGAACGCCTCTTGCAGCACACGCCGGCACCCATCCGCGAAGGCGGAGCCCGCGCATGCTACCTGCCGAGCACAGACGAGATCCACATGCCAGCCCGTGAGACCTTCATTAACCCGGAGGCATTCTATAGCGTGGCCTGCCACGAAATGACGCACGCGAGCGGCCATAAGAGCCGCCTGGACCGCGACTTGTCGGGTCGGTTTGGGGACGAGGCCTACGCCATGGAAGAACTGATAGCAGAACTGGGGGCCGCGTTCCTGTGCGCCGAGGCTGGGATTTTGTCCGAGACGCGCGCCGACCATGCGCACTATCTCGCAAACTGGGTCCGGGCCCTGAAGAGCGACAAGAAGGCCATCTTCACGGCCGCCGCAGCCGCCAGCAAGGCCGCCGCGGACATCAAGGGGCGAGTGTAAGTCGTTGATCCTAGTACCGTAGATTCAATCTACGGTACATTCCCAGCGCGCGCCGCGCGGTTGGAGGCTAGCGGGGGGATGCGCGGATCGCGCTCGTGCAACACAACACCATGCGTTATACATCACACGTTATTGGAATGACCGTTCGTCGGAAGGCGCTTGTATCATATTGCATCAACGCGTTGATGGTGTATACTTCAATCATAGCCCCGACGGCGGGGCGACAAATCGAGGAAATGTTTATGAACAAGAACGAGTTTTTTGATGCTGTGAAGGCCGCCGGCATCGAGGCGGATGCAGTGGACAGCGGCAGCATCCTATTGGATGAGGAAGGGGAGGTCGAGTTCGCGACCGTGTACGTGGAGAACAGCGCCGATCTTCCCCCGGAGGTCGCTCGTGACGGCTACGGGTCGGGGGCGTTTTATAGTGAAGTCAACTATACCGACGGGTATTGGGTGGCACGCGCGGGGTATAGCTGGAGCGACTCCATGACCAGCTACGGTGCCATGATCGGCCCTGGGCGCGAGCCAGGCCCAGGCGGGTCGGAGGACTACGAGTTCGAATCGCTGGCGGAGGCGGCGTCGCAGGCGGTGGATGACGCCGAGGGGATGGCAGAGGCGTTGCAGTATAACGTTTTCGAAAAGCTGGCGCTGGAAGGCGGCCCCGTCGAGGGTTATGAGCCGGCTGGCTGGCAATTCGGAGCGCGCTTCGACCTCACCCCCGTAACCGAGTGAGCACAAAGGGGCCACGGACGGCCCCGCCCATAACTTAAATAATTCGAGGCCGAGTTATGGACATCAAAAAGGAAAAACGGCGGCTACAACACTTGGCCCGGGTGAAAAAATACTACCAGGCCCACTCCGAGATCCGGAAAGTTGGGATGACATGGCCGGTCGATCTCCTGGAAAGAATCGACAAGGCAGCGCTGACGGCCGGGATGAGCCGCCAGGCGTGGCTTAACGCAACCTGCGAAGCCGCTTTGGCCTCAACCAAAAAGAAGAGATAACCCCCGCCCCGCGCGACCGTTCTACCCCAATTTTCTCAAAGAACCGGGACCCGGCATCATACCGCTCAGCAAACATGGCGCTCCCACCGCCCCGTCCGTACAGCCTGCCAGAGCGTCCATTCGCTGACGACCACCAACCCAGTCGGGTCGCCGGGGTCGGAGTCCAGGTCGCGTAGGGTGACGCCCATGCGGTCACGCCAGGCGACAACGTAGCTGCGCCCCGCGGCGAGGTCCTTATAGAGTACGATTTCGTCGCACATGCCGCCATTCTAACGGCGCGCGGCACAAAGCGGACCTGGGAAAAGAGAGGGGTCCGCGTGCAGCTTTTTACGCGAAGTCGCGCTAATATCCCCTTATCACAAGCCCGGCCCACCGGGCACCCATGGCCACCTGAGATCACTGCATGACCACGATTCACATTATCCTGGACGACCTCGCCCATGCAGCCACCGATGCCCGCGATAAAGGCGACAAATTCGAGCGTCTGATGGCGGCAGATCG
>JAJZZU010000200.1 GCA_021797365.1 Pseudomonadota bacterium
AAGGCTGTTGGGGTGGCGCGGGATGTTCTTGGTGCCGCACATGCTCAATCGCTTGCCCGGGGGGAGCAGTACGCCAGTCCGGCCAGACCCGCTCTTCGTTTTTGGCCTGTTTAGCGGCCAAGGCCGCAGCAATGGCCTCTGGGGCGTGGCGCGCGGGCCACGCCCCGTCGAGAGCCAGCAGCACAACGTCGATCCACTCCTCGAGATCGTCCGGGTGCTCCGCAATTTCAGCCAGTTCCTTGGCGATATGGTCCAAGACGCCGCGCGTACGCGGCCCGGGGCCGAACGTCCGTTCGGAAAAGTCCTGCTGACGGCGCAGATGCGCGACGAGATCACAATGGTTGCCGCCGGAGGAGTCTTTATGCGTCGTCTCGGCCCGCTCTTCGGCCGCCCGGACCTTTTCCGCCATGGCCTTGTAGGCCTTGTAGGCGTGCCAGGACTGCGCGCCGCGTAGACTCTTGTGGATAGCCTGAATATCCGCTTCGGATAGACGGCTTAACGGCTGACCCGGGCGAAGAAACACACGGTCGGCGTCCCAATCGATTCCGCGATACGCCGCCCCGACAGAAACGGCTGGCGTGGGCCCCAGCCCGCCATAATCTGTAACGGGAATGACGATTTCCGGGTCGGCGCGGTTGTCAGCAGCTAGCGTGCCCAGTAAACGCAGGAGTTCGGAAAGCCGCACGGGATGACCTCCAAAGGGTAACAGCGATCAGGGTGATTGTTTGGGATGATCAATTCAGAGTCCCGGTACAGACAGTGTCTCCCGTCTCTTCTTCGAGACGCTCTCCATCACAATTCGGCGCGGGTACTCCCGCTACAACGCCAGGCGCTTAGCGGGAGCGGAAGCGCCCCCTCATTGCGGTTACTGGTACGCATAACCATCACTCCTTTGAATAAGTGATAAGTATTTCGGATGCACATCGAAGATATCAGCCGCTGTCTTTAACGCGAACGACGGTCGGAATCGGATAGCGACGCGGCCGACATGGATGCCTGCGTGTTTTCCCTTGAGAACGCGGGCCCGTACCAGATCGCCGGTCTGGAAACCAGAAAAGGACTTGGTGCCCGTTTTGTGTCCAACGGGGAAGCCGTGCCGGTTCAGTCTGGTTCTTTGCCGTTCGCCATGGCCCATGGCCTCTATCGCCAGTGACCGTTGTTCAGAATGGAGACTGACCGCATCTCCGCTTTTCCCGACGCAGGCCGCGTCAATCCAATGGGCCTTCACGTACCCTTGTCGGACGCGGTTATATTTTGTCCGGCCACCCGTCCCGACCTCGACCGGCAGTCCGGTTTTCTTCAAAGTGCCGAACAAGGCCCATCGGGTGCTATTAACTGCGGCGGCATCCCGTAGCGGCGCTTTCCGTTGCGCTTCGATACGCGCCAGCCGCTTCGGGTCGTGAGCCAGAAACTCCGTGAGCGGTCGATTGCTCTTGCGCTGGTTGCAGGGAAAGCAGGCCAGAGTGAGGTTGCTCACCCGATCACTGCCACCCCGGCTCGTGGGGTGTATGTGGTCGATGGTCAAGGGCGCATGTTCCGCATCGCAGTACGCACATTGCCGGCCCCACTTCTCCAGCAGGTACTCGCGGACCTCGTAGCCCTGAAGCTCGCCCTGCTGGTACTCGACGCCGCTGATCTCGGGATTCTGCAGTGCCTGAGTGTCGAAGCGGTGGAGCATTGTGGAAAGGTTTGTGACGGGTACCCATTGCCGCAGCCGACATACCCAGGTCATCGTGGTGTCCACCCGGTGTTGCAGGGACGGCGCCAACCAGCCTTCGGGCTTCGTCCGGTTATCAAAGCGCGGAGCCCGATAGCGCAAATGGGCCCGACGGAGGCGCCGGTGCCCACGTCGCTGTTCCAGCGCCTTGCGGATGGCGGCGCCACGGTGAGCCAATTCTCCGGCCCAAATGACCGTGGAACCACGCCGGATAAACTGTGCCACGAGCGCCAAGCCTGTTACTCGGCTGCCGGGATTCAGTTTTAGGCAGACATCCTGAACCGCGCCACCGGTCCGGTCCTTGAGAATGATCGTGAAGGGAAAGCGCCGAAACACGGCCGCCTTTCCCTCCCGCAACAGTTCCCGGGCCCGCGCCGGATGGCAGGGCATGAGCGGCTGCCGGTTCTTGTCCAAGACCAATACTCGTTGCATAGTCGCTACCTTTTCAGTCTCCCCTTGCGGGGGTTATGTTCGCCTCGGCAAAGTTATCAAGGCTTTTTGCGGCAAGGACACGGCTCATACTCCCGAATCGCTGTTTAATCCTTGCCGACAGAGCCGGGAACTGGCAACGCATTCCCGGGTGTCATGACCTTAATAACGGAGTCTCGATGTTTTGAGACTGAGCCTGGTCAACCAGGAGCCTGCTTTCACAAGCTCCGCCTAGAGCCCGTTAGGGCTTAGGGGGAGTGGTTGACAACGATTGACCGCTGCATTCGCGGCCGTAAAAAGCGCCACCAAGGCTTCGTCAGAGGTCGGTTCCGGATCGATCCAACTGACGTCAAAAAACACGATGTCATCGATATAAACGGCGACAGACACGCCATAGCTCTCCGAAACCTTTTCGGGGTCGCAGTTCGCGCATTTGGCAATAAAGCGCGGAGCGGTCGTATGAACCACATAGGCCTCATCCGAATCAGCGCCATCGCCCATGATCCAGGAATCTGTAATGATTTTATTCATGATTGGGTTGTCCACAAATTCTGTGGACAGGTCTGGGGACAAAAGTCGAACCGTTCGGTTACCACGCTGTTATGGCGACGTGATTACAAAAGTGGCGCGGGATCATCCATCCATCTCGACGACATAGGGAATCACTTCCAGGATCCGCCGCCGCAACAACCCCAGGAACGTCGCTGTATCGTAAATCAGCACGCCATCTTCGTCCCCCGGCGACGCGCCTAGATAACGGAGTCGCACATAGCGTCCGGCTTGCCCAGCCCAAAGCAACGCATCACCCGTGCGGGTGTCGCGATACAGTTCCAGAAAAAGGGGTTCCATAGCGGGAGCATACGCGATGGCTCTCTGTGCGACAGCCCGCTATTTCGAGGGTGTCGTGGTGGCTTGGGTAGAGAGGGCTGGCCGTGCCGGGCGGCACCTCGCGGAGAGCCATCGCCCATCCCTGACGAAAGGGAAGGCCGCTCTGGCGGAGCCCTGCCCGATCTTGCCGAAGCCCGACTGATCTTCATAAGAGCCCTAGGGCCACCGCCTGCGCGACCGCGGCGGTCTTGTTGACCGCACCCAGCTTTGCCATGACATTCTGGACATGGAAGTGCACGGTTCGCTCGCCGATCTCAAGGATCGCCGCGACTTCGCTCGCACTCTTGCCGTCACCGGTCCAGCGAAGGATCTCGCGTTCTCGCTCGGTCAAAGAGGTTAAACCTTCGCAGGCGATAACCGGAGGGAGGAGACAACTCATGGTGTCATGAGCTGTATGGGCGAGCCACAGGACCTGCGAGGCCTTCTCCCGGCGCTCCGCTGCCGAGAGAGGTTCACCGCTGCGAGCAAGGGTCAGCATGCCGTTGTGCCCGACGTCCCGGACTCCCTGGACCCAGCCTACACGCAGACCCATGTCTTGGGCTTCTTGCCATAAGGCAGGCGTATGGGCGAACAGACGATGGGACCAGATCGCCGGGGCTACGGAGGTGCGGGCGTGGTGGACCGTGGGGTCAATGCCCAGATAGTGTTGTTCTGCATACCGCGCCTGCCAGACCGTCGGATAATTGCTGAACATGTGCGTGCGCGGGCGCGTCAGTGGCCAAGGTACCTGAAGGCCGTAGGCGCAGTACTCAAAGCCGAGCGCCTGGGCGTGATCGACGAGCTGCGCGAACGCGTCTTCTGGATTGTCGGGCCGATCGCCTTTGGCGTCCTGTTCTTCCGTCATACGAAAGTGCCTTCAATGGTGTCCGAAAAATGTCTTATATCTGGGCCCCGACTACCTGTCAATGCTGGCACTGGCCGGTCCGAACCATGATGCCCATAATGACTATCCTCACAGAATCGAGGAGGGGTCCGTGAGCCGTAAAGCATCCGTCACGAACCACCGGGCCGTGCTCGGCCAGGATGGTGCTGTCCGTATGACCGAGTCGCTGCTGCGCAAAACTCCGCTCCAGCACATAATCTCCGGCCTCTATGAAGATCCTATGACCTGCGGGATCGGCATCGGTATCGGCGCTGGTGCTACTGTCACGTGCTTGGACGGCTATACAGAATGGGTTAGTGAGACCTATCCGCAGATCACCTTGGGTTGGGACTGGGGATGGCAGTTTGTATCCGGCCGATCCGGTTACCGACGTCGCGAGGCCCCCTTAGCAATATCACTCTGGTCGATCAGGACGGCCGCGATATCGGCGTCGCAGACACCGCCCGCTTACTCGGCGACGTGATTGATCAAAGGGATTGGCAGGACATCGTTGGCGCCTATCTCGCTACCCACTATCGCTAGCATCCTGTCAGACCTGTCAGTACCGTAGCGCCCGCTAATTCCCTAGATTTCCCTGCAAGGATAGTCACCTTGAAGGGAACCCTTATGCAACTATTGTCAGGAGTGTCGCAAACGCTTCCCGCGGGCCTTTACGAACAAGCCGCCCGATATCGTCGGCAGGTGTTTGTGGAACGTCTCGGTTGGCCGCTACCCACGTTCCAAGGCATGGAGGCCGACCAGTTCGACCGCCCCGACACCGTTTATGTCGTAGCTCAAAACGACAAGGACGAAATCATAGGCTGCGCGCGCCTGCTTCCCACCCACCGCCCCTATCTCCTGGGAAAGGTCTTCCCCCAGCTTCTCAACGGCTTGCCGGTGCCTTGTTCCCCCGACGTGTGGGAACTCTCGCGCTTCGCGGCCGGTCGCCCCGATGATGCAAAAGACAAAGCCGGAAGCCGCTCTCTCCTGAACCCGATGCTGTCGCCTATTGCGGAACCCCTCTTGCGGGAGACGATACGATGCGCGGCAGCCCATGGCGCGAAGCGCCTCATTACCGTGTCGCCGCTAGGCGTCGAACGGCTCATCCGGCGCGCAGGCATTGAGGGGCGCAGGGCGGGGCCCCCAGTTTTGATTGAGGGGAGTCCAGTGATTGCGTGTTGGATCGATGTCTGATGACCCAATTTATAGCTGCGTTATGTGAACCACAAGGCGCTACGCGCCAAACACAGAGAACGGCAAATCACATATCACCGAGAATGAACGTATCGGCTCCATAAACCTTTCATTTACCCACAATTGTGGCGCCAAGCTGGAAGCCAAACGCAATGTCTGAAGCCTAACATCCCGCGCCAGATGACGATGTTGCCCGGCGGAGGATCACTGGCTCGGTCGAGGTATCCGCCGAGGCGTGCAAGCTGCTTTAGGCAGGATTGTATGGTGGGGGATCGTCTACACGCCCGCAACCGGCGCGGCGGGTCCTGATCCCCAAGGAAGATGGGAGCGAGCGACCGCTCAATATCCTCTGCCTGGAAGACAAAATCGTCCAGCAGGCGGTGGTGACGGTTCTCAATGCCATCTATGAAACCGACTTCCTGGGATTCTCTTATGGGGATCAATCCGGTCGGGGCCCGCACG
>JAJZZU010000201.1 GCA_021797365.1 Pseudomonadota bacterium
GTCCGGCGGGCGACGCGTGCCTTGGCTTTAGGCCATCGCCCGCCACTCCGACTTTGGTCCGATGCCTTAGGCTTTCAGTTTTCCTAATAATGGCGCTTCCGCTCGTCCTCCTCCCTGAGCGGCGCCTTAAACCTTTTAAGGCCTTTGCAGCCTCCGGCTTTCCCCCCTAGTCCGGAGGTTTTTTTTCGCCTGCCGCCAGCCGAGATCTACCCATGTCGCCGTGCCTCGCAACCCGCGCCGTGGGATTTCCGTCACACCAATGATCTGTCATGGGTCTCTTTATTTCGATCATATTCGTTATGATGTTGCGATTCGTAGTGTTTCCACACCATTAATTTGTGGTTTTTGGTCCCACGAATCACACAATATCGGGCCTTTGTCCGATGACGGACTAAAGTGCATCTCCTAGACTGCCCCCAATGTCGTGCACCTCCAGCCGGGGGTGCGTTCTTGAGCATTTCTTCATACGAAAAGGAGACAGGATTCATGCCGAATGAGCGCAAAAGCAAGCGCGGTTTCGCGGCGATGGACGCTAACAAGCAGCGCGAGATCGCCAGCAAAGGCGGAAAGGCTGCGCACGAAAAGGGCACGGCTCACGAATTTACGCCAGAGGAGGCCCGTGAGGCGGGGCGCAAGGGTGGCGAGGCCGTGAGCCAGAATCGCGAACACATGGCGGCCATAGGGCGCAAGGGCGGAGAAAGCTCCCATGGAGGATGGGAGAGCCGGCCCCGGCAAGGCGGTGAAGCGTATTCTGAGGGCCATAAGAGCGAGCCGCAGGTGAAGCGCGGTGAAGGCGAGGGAACGGAGACGACGGAAACGCACCACGGTGGATCCAAAAGCGGAAAGTCCTCGTAAGGCCCGCGCGCGGCCTTAGAGGCCGCGCCGAGTTTTGCCTCTCTGCTCGCAATCCCGCCCGAATCGAAACTCTTACACCTTTCGCCACACCACCCGAAATAGACACATCCGTCCGGGTCTTCTCTTTGAGAACGGTGTTTTCCGATCAGCCATGGGGCCCGCCTTTCAGGCGCCGCTCGATCATCATGGCAAGCCGCCATTTAAGCGCGCGCAGCACCCTCGGACTCTTGGTCCAACTGTGGGTGGATCGAATCGCGGGGTCTATGACGCGCAATACCGCCCGCCGCCCATAAAGGCGCGAGGCCATGTGCAGGTATTCGTAGTCCTGGTACCCGGCCCGTATCATCATGAGGCGTATGCTCTGTATGGGAATGTCGCGCTTGCCGCCGATGACTGATGGCAGCCCGGGGTAGAAAAGCGTGCCGTCACCGTTTCCCCCGAAATGGTACTGGTCCTTCCAGGGGTTCTTGCGGCCCATACTGAAACCGATGTCCGTGTCATAGTACAACTCGCCCTGCATTTTGTACTTCCAGGTGAGCCACGGCATGATGCGATTGTAGATGGCGGGCTGGTCTATCATGTAGCTCGGCCATCCGAGACTGCTGCGCCTGCCCACGACCCAGCACCCGTGGCTCATGCATGACTGGTACCACCAGAGCTTCAGGTGGTAGCGCTTGGCTTCGCGCCCAAGCATGGGCCGCTTGTTCACATCGTTAAGTCCGTCCACATCGTTTATGACAGGACATAGGATGCCGAAATCCTTGAGGTTGAGCCTGTGCACATGAATAGTGGTCACCATGGGCAGGATGGCGTGCGTGGCGCGACGGATGATCGCCGCGCGCCGATCGGCGAGCGCGAACTGCGCCGGCGTGTGCGGCTCATCAACCCCCAGCGCATACAGGCCGACATGCCAGTGCTCGTGCCGGAAATGGCGTACCCATGCCCGAAAATAGGCGACCTGCTCGCGCGGCGGCATCTTGTGATAGAACACATGGGTCAACCAGCGGACGTCGGTCATGCGCCAGCGGGCGCCATGGGCGGCCTTGCACCCGGTCATGAACGGCCGCACCTCCTTGTCGTATTCATGCCAATTCAAAGTGAGCCGGCCGTGCGCCCAGTGCATGGGTGCCGGTATGCCGGAGCCCCCACCCAGGGCGATGCGATCCTTGAGCGCCGCGATGTTGAAAAGCTGGGTCAGATGCATTAGTTGGGCGTTCGACAGTCGCCCATAATGGCCGCGGAACACGAGCGACAGTGGCGCACCGTCGAAACCGAAACTCGATGGCAGAGAGGACGTCGCGGGGATGGCAAAAGGCAGGACCCGCAAGCGCACGCGCAGCACGCGCACCTGAACGCGCCCGCGGACACGGATCATGACCGCGACCGTGCCCCGGTAGCGGCCGGCGCTCACGGTGCGCGGCACATAGATCTCGATCCAGAAAGACTGCGTGAACCGCGCCGGTACGGCCCACGGCAGGGCGTTGCGCCGTTCATGGTAATAGTTGTCGACCGTCGGGATCAGGGCATCGGGCCATAGACCCACGGGGGCCACGACATTGGTGGGATGCACGGTCCTTATGAAGGCCTCACGATAAACCGTCATCTGCCAGCGACCGATCGCCGAGGCATGATCCTCGAGCGCGGTCGGCACGATACGCAGTACCCGTAGCGGGTGGTCGGCCCTGACCGAGATCTGCAAGGCGGCGTATTCGCCATGGGCCGCGAACAGGTGAATTACCGATCGCGCCTGCACCGGGGCGTTGGGACGGATTTTGTGCGTGCTGTGCGAGAGCCACACGGACAAATGGGCGTGGGCGGCAACTGCCCACGAGAGGCAACCGGCGAGCGCCGCGGCCCTCACGAGACCGGCGCGGACAAATGCGCGCGCAGGCCCCTGACCGTCACGAGTCGTGCCCGCGACATGATGGTGTGCGCGCCGCCGCGATCGATACTTGTATTGGGTAACGGTATTCACCACGCCCGGGATCCCGTCCTGCCCGTAAGGCCGTGCAAACTTTGATCGATCTTCCATGACTTCCCTCTCCACACTGTCCAGCCGCCGTCTCCGATCAGGCGGTCTTATACGACCTTTTTTCTGGTTCGTATTCCGAGTTCCGCGGCATACGAGCGGCTCGTCCCCGATATCGTGTACCGCGTCCGGACGATCTCGCGCGCGGCCTCCCCGAGCGCCCGGCGCCGGATACCGTCGCCGGCAAGCGCGGCGAGCGCATCGGCCATGGCCGCAGCATCCCCCGGTGGAACCAGGATCCCGGTACACCCGTCATCTATGATCTCGGGGATCGCGGTAATGCGGGTCGCGACGACCGGCAAGGCAGTGGCCATAGCCTCCAGGACCGCGATCGGCAGGCCTTCATGGCGTGAACTCAAGACGTAAATGTCAAGATCGCGCAAGAAGACCGGGACGTTATCGCAGGACCCGCGAAAACTTACGAGGCCGCGCAGGCCCAGCGTCTGGGCACGCTCCTTCAGGTCTGCAGCCAGCGGTCCGTCGCCGGCGATCTCGGCGAAAAAACGCACGTTTCTGGCCTTCAAGAGGGCGAGCGCCGCCAGCAAGGTCGGGTAATCCTTTTCCGCAACCAGACGGCCCACTGCGCCGATGCGCACCACGGGACAAAACTCCGCGCGCGGCGCGCCTGGCTTGTAGCGATCGATGTCCACGCCATTATAGATGGTGAGCAGGCGCTCCCGGGGAACACCGAGGGTCGTGAAAAACTCGGCGAGATTACGCGATACGCAGGTAAAGCGCGTCACCAGACGACTCACGACCGGGAGCAGACGTTGCATCCATCGGGTGCGCGCGATCGTATAGGCGGAATGCTCGGTATAAACGATGTTGAAGCAACCCGCCAGATAGGCGGGCACGAGCACGTTGACAAGCGACCCGAGATGATGCACGTGGATGGCCCGCGGCCTTGTCCGACAGAAATACCGTGCCGTGCGCAACCAGCGGCCGAAGAGCCTATGGCCGCCGATATCGAGCAGATCGTAGGGTATGCCGGCCTCTTCAAAGACCTTGATCAAGGCCCCCGAGCGTTCGTAGAGGCAGCAAATGCGCGTCTTGATACCACCGGCCTGCCACTCCTTGCAAAGATTGAAGGCCAGCATCTCAGACCCCCCCACCAGGGGCGCGTAAATCACCTCCACCACGACGTCCTGTCGCTTCATA
Source organism: Pseudomonadota bacterium (assembly GCA_021797365.1). The sequence continues at coordinate 4,043 of JAJZZU010000201.1, forward strand.
GACTCCTCACTTGACATCCTCCCCTGCCTGAAGGCTGGAGATTCCCACGCCTCGCGGTGGCAATTCCCGTTTCATTGTCCGTCGCTCCCTGGTTTCCCTTGGGGCTTGCACGAACTCCGCGGGCTTTACGGTTCCGCCAGTCCAGAGGCGCTTTTCTCGTGTGGCTGCGACAACTCCGCGCCCGAGAGAATGGCCCTCCCGGCCTCGCGCATGTTGATGGCGGCGTTGACGTCCCGGTCGCGTTCCCTGGCGCATGCCGGGCACATCCCGATGCACGTCGACAGGCCAAGCGACGGCGGAATGCATCCGCAGCACGAACATCGTTTGCGACCTTGGTAGCACCGGTCGACCCGGACAAATGTCCGTCCATACCCACGGGCTTTGTACCCCAACTGACGAACGATCTCCGACCGGCCGACATCGTGAATGGTCTTCGCCACACCGTGGTTCTTGACCATCCGCGATCTCTTCCCCGGAGGCCTGCAAGCGCGGCCTTGTAGCGCCCGGCTGTGGCCCCGCGGGATCCGGGCCCCGCGATTTTCCCGGGATCGATGACATCGTGATACCAAAGAACCATCGTCATAAGCCGACCCCTGGGCGCGCACCAGCCACGCGGGCCACAGTGGAATGGTTGGGACGTGGTTCCCACAGAAGGTCCTCGCAAAGCCCCATGAAATCCCGTGCGCGGGTCTCCCAGGATTGGGCCGCTGCATACGCCCGGCGCCGGTCCTTGTCCGCGGGATCGAACGGGTAGCGGGAAATAACCGCCTCGAGGGCCGCCAGATATTGCTCGTGGCCGCGCGCGCGGTGCACATGTTGCTCATGCGCCGCGAGCTCCGGGATCGGGACCGACACGACCTCCTGGCCCAAGGCCAGATATTCGAGCAGCTTCAAGGGATTCACGCTGGCCACATGTTCGTCGTCGCGGTAGACCACAAGGCCCACGTCGAACACCTGTATGACCGACGGCAGGTCGGCATAGGCCACGGGTCCGACGGCGTGGACATTGGGCAGGCGCTTTAGTGGCGCGATATCCACCTCCTCCTTGCCCACCAGCACCACGGAGGCCTTGGAAAACCGCCGCGCGATCTTTTCCAGGAGATCGATATCGACACGCGCCCCGATGATGCCCTGAAACCCTATGATCGGACGCGGCAGGGCTGACAGCGCCGCTGGCGGGGGACCCGGATTTTGGAAATGGGCGACATCAACCCCTTGCGGCATGTGGATCGGCCGCCTGCCTTGCCAGGTCTTGCTGTCTACGAGCGCCTGCGCCGTGACCACCGTGGCATCCGCGCGCGCCAACATCAGCCGTTCACAGACCTCTATCAGACGCGCATCCGAATCGTGCATGCGCGCGTAGTCATCCATGCAGAAATAGATGGTGGCATCGGGCCGAAGGCTGTTGGCGAGCGCCACGGCCGCTGGGTTGGTGGCCACCAGTACCGTCTTGTGCCCGGCAAAGCGCGCCAAC
>JAJZZU010000202.1 GCA_021797365.1 Pseudomonadota bacterium
GACACACCAGGGTGCCGGCGGCAAGACCCGGGGCAAGGCCCGCGCATGTGCCGAAACTCACGAGTCCGCGCACCCCGCGGGATACGAGATCGAGCGCCATGCGCCGGGCCCGTTCCGCGCCCATCCCAGACACCCCTAGCCACTGTCCGGCGGCCAACGCCCGGGGCCGGCCGAGGGCCACGGGTCGGCCGAAGGCGCGGGCCTCGGCGGCCAGCGCGACAACAATGCCGTAAGGGGCCTCTAGCGGGCGGCCCGATTGCGGTAGCACGCCAAGGCCCACAGTGGGAAATACCGGGCGTACCCGTGGTACTTGAGGTAAAAGACCCGCGGGAAACCGGGGGCCGTGAACTCCACATCCTCCCATAGCCCACCCGGTTCGCGATGGGTCAAGAGATAGCGCACACCGCGGTGCACCGCCTCGCTGTCGACCTCGCCAGCAACGATCAGCGCCAAGATCGCCCAAGCCGTCTGAAACGCGGTGCTGCGCGTACCGATTCCCGCGGTCTCTGGGTTGTGATAAGAGTCGTTGCTCTCACCCCAACCGCCATCGGCACGCTGGATGGACACAAGCCAGCGTACCGCAGCGCGTATCGCCGGGTCATCGCCGCCGATTCCCGCGGCACACAGGCCCACCAACACCGACCATGTCCCATAGATATAATTCGTCCCCCAGCGGCCGAACCATGCGCCATGCTCCTCCTGCTCGGACCGCAGATAGGCGATGGCCCGCTCTATCGCCTCGCGATAGCGCCCATCACCAGCCGCCCGCGACAGCAGGGTGACGCACCGTGCGGTCACATCACTCGTCGGCGGATCGAGCAGGGCCCCGTGGTCCGCAAATGGGATCTCGTTCAGATAATAATGGGTATTATCGACATCAAACGAGGCAAAACCGCCGTTGCGCGACTGCATGCCCGCGACCCATTCGGCGGCGCGCTGGATCGACTCGGCATACGCCGGATCACACGACTCCTCCATGGCCCAGGCCACGACGCTGGTGTCGTCCAGGTCCGGATAATGGCCGTTCTCGAACTGGAAGGGCCAGCCGCCCCCGCGCAGATCGGGCCTGCTGTCCCGCCAGTCTCCAGGGGCGTCGAGCAGCTGACGATCACGCATCCACGACAGGCCGCGCGACACCGCGTCCTTTGTGCCCTCACGATCGACCTCCATAAGCGCCAAACAGACAAGTCCGGTATCCCAGATCGGCGACACACACGGCTGGCAATAGGCCTCGTATTCCCCCACGAGCAACAGTTTCTGAATGGCGATCAGGGCGTCGCGCCGATAGGGGTGTTCGGGCCCATAGCCACGCACGGCCAAAAACTCGTAGGCATTCACCATCGCCGGAAAGATTGCCCCAAGCCCCCCGGTCCCATTTAAGCGCTCTATGATCCACGCCTCGGCGCGATCCAGGGCGCGCGCCCGTAGCCGGCGCGGAATCACGCCCTCGAGACGAAATCCGACGCGCTCAAGCTTGCACAAGACATAATTCATGAACGACCGCACCGGAAAGTAATTGCGCTCCTCCTCGGCGGGCCGCACGAACAGCTCCGATATCCCAATGCCGCGTGGGTTGCGTGCACGCACCTTGAGACTGCAAAGCCCGAGCAAAGGCACCATGACCGTACGCGACCAATACGAGACCTTGGCGAGCGTAATCGGGAACCACTTCGGGGCCATGACCAGTTCCACGGGCATGAACGGGATCGCACGCCACGGCACCTGACCGAACTGCGCGAGCGCGATGCGCGTAAACACATTGGCGCGTGCTGCGCCGCCTCGCTCCAAAATGAGCGCACGCGCTCTTACCATATGGGGCGCATTCACATCGTCACCCGCAAGCTTCAAGGCGTAATAGGCCTTGACCGACGCACTCATATCGAAGTGGCCGTCATAGTAGAGCGGCCACCCACCATCCGCCATCTGCCGGGCACGGATATAGCGCGCGAGCTTTTCCTCCAGCGCACAGTCGATCTCATCCATGAAATGCATCATGAGGATGTATTCAGACGGGATGGTACAGTCGGCTTCGAGCGGCCAGCACCAGTACCCTTCCGGGGCCTGTTCGGCGAGGATACGGTCCCGCGCCTGCGCAAGCACCGCGTCGAGAAAGGCCGCCTGCGCATCCTGCACCAGAGACTCGCGGCTCTCCCGGCTCTTTGCCGAAACCCTCTGACTCTTCATACGGCGTGGTTCCTCGGGCAATGACGCGTTTCGTCAGACGCCGCGCGGCAAGGGCCGCGGCGCACCCGCCAAAAGCGCGAACAAGAGACGCAAAAGCCGGTTATGGCCGGCGGACAGGCGGCTCACCGCAACCGTCGCTTTGACACTGCGGCGTGTGATCTTCACGTCCTGACCGCTGGAGAAATTCCGCCTGCGATCAATCTTGCGCAGTGTCAAAACCGCCATACCAAGCGCCCACAAGCAGAAATTCCGAAGGCCCGCCTCTTTAGGTGGGATCAACAAGACATACTCGAGCGCACCGCGTGCATGGGTGCGCGCCACGTCGATGAGTTCGCCAAGGCCGCGACCGAATCCCTCATCATCGGGCCCGTGATCGAGATCGGCAAGCGCAAACCCATGACGCGCAAACACGTCGCGCGGCAACCAACAGGCCCCGCGCCCATGGTCCTCCCATATATCTTTTAGGATGTTGGTCATCTGGAGAGTCTGCCCAAACGAGACCGCGAGCGCCATAAGGCGGTCTTCATGACGACGCATTTCCGGAGAGTATTCGCAGAACAGGCGCGTGAGCATCTCACCCACGACCCCGGCCACGTGATAGCAGTAACGATCCATGTCCGCCAGGGTCGGCAGACCCGCAGGATCCTTGCGCTCCTGAAATTCCGCCATCCCGTCGGCCATGACGGCCACGCAGGTCTCAAGCGCCTTGCGCTGCGTGGCCGTAAAGGTGTCCCCGATCGCGATCACGCGCTCGGTCTCGCGCACCAACAGGCGCTCGGCCGGCGGCACTCCGGGGGCGAGCACCGCATCGAGACTGCGCGCAAATTCCCGCGGATCGGCGCGGCGCGCCACGACGTGCGCGAAGAGCGTACAGAAACGCCGTTTCTGGGCGCTGCTGAGATCCGGATCATCTTCTATGGTATCGACGATACGGCAGAGCAGATAGCCGTTGCCGACGACGGCGCGCAGCGCCCGCGGAAGCTCGGGGATAGTCAGCGCGAAGGTCCGCGACACATCCTGCAACATAGCCGCCTGGAAGCGCTCGTCATCCGCGTCCCCTCTCGTTGCTGTCGCATCTACTGCCGATACGGACATGTCCCTTTTCCCTGATGCGTCATCGGTTGGCCGATCTGCGGGCCGTGCCCACCGCGCTCGGCGCTGGCGGTCGGCACCTTAACATAAAGTGTAACCTTCTTGAACTCGTTTGGCGCCCCTAACCGCTGGTCGGCGCGGCGTGCGCGGACGAAAGGCGCCGTAGGCGCCACTCGTGCCATTGCCATGAGAGCAGCACAGGAAACCCGATGGCCAGCTGACGCAACCGGCGTCCGAGCGCGAGACTCAACGCCGCATCGGGTGCGACGCCAAGCAGCACGGCCAGGCCGACAAAGCCGCCTTCCTGGACCCCGAGGGCCCCGGGAACCACGAACGCTACGCTATGCACGGCCTGGATCAGGGCCTCGAACACGAATACCTGAGCAAGGGTCAAGGGGATGTGCATCAGCGCCGCCAGGAGTGCGATCTCGGCCGCGCCGCCCGCAAAACCCACGAGCTGCCAGAATGCGCAGCGCGCCAGCACCGCACGGTGCCGGTACAGGCTCATCACCCTGCGGTCCAGACCGGGGGCGAGCGGCAGATCCCGGCCGCCGATGGCGCGCAGTGCGCGCCCGAGCGTGCGGTCTGCAAATTCCGCAAGGCCGATGCGCACCTGAACCGCCACGAACCCTGCTACCACGACCACTGCCGCCCCGACACCCGCCAACAACTCCGGCAACGGTGTCTGGATGCCCGCCAAAGGGAGCATCAAGGCAATGCCGCAGAGCGTAATGACGATCTGCAAGGCGAGCGTAACGCTGGTCTCGACGATCACGCTCGCCGAGGCCGTACTGGTATTCACACCGCGCAGACGCAAAAGCCGGATGGCGACGAGTTCGCCCCCCACGCGTGCCACCGGAAGGAAGGTGTTGACCGCATCACGTACCATAGCAAGCCACACCAGCAACAGCCAGGGGATACGCCGCCGGATGCCGAGCAACGCCCCCCATCCGCGGACCTCGGTGGCGACCACCACGACACGCAAAGGGATAAGCCAGAGGAGACCCACGCCGGCGCGCGCCAGAAACGCCATGACCGGCGCGAACCCCAAGCGCTCCAAAAGCCACGCCGTAAGCGCGATACCGCCGGCCGCCATGATCCCCAACACCCCCGCCGTCCACGGCCGCTGGGGGGGTGCGCGGCGGGCGTCAGGCCTGTTGCTCATGCGAGGCCTGACGCAGGCTTAAGATCGCAGGCAGCACCAACAAAATCGTAATGAGGGCCGCACCCATGGCGATAAACAAGGTCTCCCCCAGGACGGCCATCCCGGGATTGGACGAGACCGCAAGGCTCCCAAACGAACTCATGGTGGTGAGCGCGCTGAACACTACGGCCTCCGAGGTGCTGGTATCGAGCAGGAGCGCGGTCCCGACACCGCGCCGCCAACGCACGACGAGGTAGATGCTAAACGCCACGCTCAGACCGATAAGCAGCGGCAACACGATGATATTGGCAAGGTTGAATGAGATCCCAAGCACCCACATCACCGCCACCGCGGCCATAGCTGCCAATACCAGCGGGGCCAGGATCGTTAAGGCATCGGCCACGTTGCGCAAGGTCAGCAACAAGACCGCGGTGATCAACACAAACGAGATCGCGGTCGCCTCCTTGAAGGCATTGACCACCGCACGGCCGCCCTGCACGAGCAGCACGGGCGGACCTACGGCATGGGGGGCCACGCGCGCCACGTCATGGGCAAATCGGACGATATTGCGATTGTGGTTGAGATTGAGCGACGAAAAGACCTCGACCCGCGCCTGTCCATCGGCACTAATGAATGACTTGCGCAGCGAGGCGGGCAAGGTGCGCAGGGTCACGGGACGCGCATTCAGCGCCTTTTGCAGACTGGCAAGCTGCCAGGGCAGGGTGCCGATAATGCGCCGCTGCAAGACCAAAAGGGCGGCCTGATCATGACCGAACCGCGCCAGATACGAGCCCAGGGCAACATCCAGGGCGCGCGCCGCATGGACCGTGCGGCCATGGCCGCGCTCGGCGGCGAAGGTCTTCAAGCTTTGACGCAGACGACGCAACGAGCCCCGGATGCGGGCCGCTGACGGCGGCCGTGCGCGCCGGGGATGGATCGAAAACGGCGGCACGATCAGGGCCATTTGCGCGATCACCGCAAGCTTGGCGCGCTGATGGGTGGGGACGAAACTTGCGGCCGTAAGCACGCGTCCCACTGTCTTTAGGCGCGCAAGGCGCGCGGCCATCGCCTGCGCGGCGGGGAGATTGGGTTCCA
>JAJZZU010000203.1 GCA_021797365.1 Pseudomonadota bacterium
AATCGCCTCCATCAGGGCCAGCCTTCACCTGATCGCGCCCCTCGGTTTTCGCCTGGAGGACCGGCTGTTGCGTCGCGCCGGGCTCGATTATCACGAGTGGGTGACGCTCAGCGTCCACCCGGATCTGGACACCTTCCGGAAAGATGCCGCTCCACGGCGCATCTGGGCGTTCTCGACACGCGCCGACCGTCTCTACACCGAGGCCCGCTACGAGCCCGGGGACGCGCTGCTCTTCGGTCCCGAGACCCGCGGCCTGCCCGAGGAGGTGTTGACCTCAGTCCCCCCCGAACAGCGCCTGCGGCTGCCGATGCGGCCGGGCAACCGCAGCCTGAACCTTTCGAACAGCGTCGCGGTGGCCGTCTTCGAGGCGTGGCGGCAACATCGGTTCGCGGGCGGCCGCTAAGTACTGGAAAGCGCAAGGCCCAGGCCCCACATAGACCCCAGAAATTCGGTCTGGAGGAACACCCGTGTCGATCACACAACTGGTGTGCCCACACTGCGGGCAAAAAAACCGGGTCCCGGCGGAACGTCTGGCCCAGAATCCCCGATGCGGGGCCTGCCACAATCCGCTCATCACAGGCGAGCCCATCAATGTCGACGAGCGCGGATTTGCAGAGCACATCGCCGGCAACGAGCTCCCGGTCCTGGTCGATTTCTGGGCCCCGTGGTGCGGGCCATGCCGCATGATGGCCCCGGCCTTCGCGCAGGCAGCCGCCGACCTCAAACTAAAGGCACGCTTCCTTAAGGTCAACACCGAGGACCAACAGGGGCTCGCGAGCCGCTATGACGTGCGCAGCATCCCCACGCTCACGGTCTTCAAGGGCGGCCGCGAGGTCGCGCGCGTGGCCGGGGCCATGGATGCCGGCCGTCTCAAGGGGTGGATCGCCCCCCATCTCTAGCCGATCGGGCGCGCGGAGCGGTGATAGCCGGGTCCCGCGCAAGGTGTTTAGTGTGAAGTCGGACGATCGCTTGGGCACGCGAGCGAAGACAGCAGGGCGGCGGACACGGGGAACACGATAGGTAAGGCACCCCGAGACTGGAAGGACGTCCGGCCTTTGTCCATGAATGGATCCGCAAGGGGCCACCGGCCCCTGGGGCATTGTCAGACGGGCTCGCCGGCGACGACCACGAGCGTACGCCCCGTACGTGTACCCTGGAGCAGTGCCGTGATCGCCGGACCGAGATGTTGACGGTCCACCACCTGCTCGATATCCGCGAGATGCGAAAGCCGCCATGGGCCGGCGAGACGCGCCCACAGCTCGTCACGAACGGCGCGCGGACACTGTACGGAATCGATCCCGAGCAGGCGCACGCCGCGCAGGATGAACGGGAAGACCGAGCCCTGGAAACGGGTACCGGCGGCCATGCCGCAGGCCGCGACCGCCCCGCCATACCCGACCGCCTTGAGAACGTCGGCCAAGACCTCGCCACCGACCGTATCGATCGCCGCCGCCCATTGCGCCTTGTGCAGGGCCTTGTCGGAAGCGCCCCCATCCGTGGGCGCCACGACACGGGCCGCCCCCAAACCCCGGAGATAGGCCTCCGCGGCCGGCTTGCGGGTCAGGGCCGCCACCGTAAAGCCGAGCTTTACGAGCAACGAGATGGCCAGCGTGCCGACCCCGCCGGTGGCCCCGGTCACCAGGATCTCGCCTCGGGCCGGGTCGAGACCGGCCTGCAAAAGGGCGTCGACGCACAAGGCCGCGGTGAGGCCTGCGGTGCCGAGCACCATGCTGTCGCGCGCCGTCAGTCCCGCGGGAATGGGGATGATCCAGTCGTCAGGGACCCGGATATAGTCGCCATAACCACCCCACACCTCCGTGCCCAGGCCATAGCCGGTCACGAGTACCGCACCGGCCGCGGGGTCGTCGGCGCGCACGCCCGCGGCATCGATGCCCGGCACATGGGGGAAGCGCTTGACGATGCCAGGCTCGCCGCGCGCGGCGAGGGCATCCTTATAGTTGAGGCTCGAATACTGGACGCGGATCAGGACGCCCGGGGACTTCAGTTCATCGATAGGGCATCGCGCAAGACCCGCAGTAATGGCCCCGCGCCCCTCTTTATCGACCACATAGGCATCAAATACGGGGTCCATGCGCGCCCTCGCGGATTCGGTGCGCCCTAGGACAGGCGGCGCACCCCGTTGGCGGTCCCCAGTAACAGCACGTCGGCGCCGCGACGGGCAAACAGGCCATTGGTGACCACGCCCACCATCTGGTTCAGACGCTCCTCCAGGGCCACAGGATCGAGGATCTTCAATCCATGCACGTCCAGGATCACGTTGCCATTGTCGGTCGTGAATCCCTGGCGCAGGACCGGCTCGCCGCCGAGCGCCGTGATCTCGCGGGCCACTAGGCTGCGCGCCATCGGGATCACCTCGACGGGTAGCGGAAAGCGCCCCAGGACCTCGACCAGCTTGCCTTCGTCCGCGATACAAACGAATGACCGGCTGGCCGCCGCCACGATCTTCTCGCGCGTCAACGCCCCACCACCGCCCTTGATCAGGGCGCGATGCACGGTGGCCTCGTCGGCGCCATCGACGTAGACGGCGAGCGTGCCGGCCTCGTTCAGGTCCACGACCGGAATACCGTGCCTCTTCAGCCGCTCGGCCGTTGCCACCGAGCTCGCCACCGCGCCGTCCAGACGGCCCTTGATGGTCGCCAGAAGGTCAATGAAGTAATTGGCCGTGCTGCCCGTGCCCACGCCGATAATGCCGCTTTTGGGAACGAACTCCAGGGCGGCCTCGGCCGCCGCCTTCTTCATGTCGTCTTGGGTCATGGGCGCAGGATACCTGGGCCCCGGGGCGAAGAAAAGGCCAGACCGTAAGGCCCCGGACCACGCCAAGGGCGGCAGGCCGTTGCGTGAAGGGGGGCATCTCCTGGAAACTAGGGGCAAACACATCCGGTCAAAGGCGCTGTTTGCCACTCGCAAGACCGGCTGAAATCGCAGCACAAAGGAGCCCTCGCATGGATGAGCGCAGCCAGATCGTTAGTTTGCTATACGATATTTATCATGTACTAACGAATAGACCGGCGCGGGCAAAGTCCCCGGCAAGACTGAAGCGCGATCCTGGCCCGCGTGGATACGGAGGCGCGCCCCTGCTGCTTTTATGGCTGGCGGGCACCCTGAGCGCACACGCCGCGCTGGTGTTCGCCGGCGGTCTTGGCATCGCCAATGAACCCGGGCCGAAGTTCAAGGCGGCGGCCATGGGCTACTACGCAGGCTCCCACTGGGAGGCCGGTTATTTAAATGAGGGCGTAAACTACGGGACCGACGGCATCTTCGCCCAGTACCGGCTCACCCGCGCCGTCACCAAACGACTGCTCGCGACCCTGGCCCTCGGCCCGGAGGTCCTCAATACCACCTACGATATCCGCCCCGGGGTGCGCACCAACGGCTACCATCCGTCGCTGCTCGTCTCGCTATCTACCTCCTATCGACTGAGTCGGCGATGGCGGATCGGTGTGCGCTGGAACCACATCACCTTCCAGCAGTCGGCCCGGTTTGGCTATCGCGATGCCGACATGGTGGTCCTGACGCTGGGCTATGGACGTTAGCGGGCTGGGCGCTCACAGGTTTTGCTGCCACCACGCATCGAAGGCCTCCGCATCCATGGGTCGGGCGAGATGGAAGCCTTGCGCGTAATCACAACCGAGGCTCGCCAGGACCGCCATCGTATCCGCAGTCTCGACGCCTTCCCCCACGACTTTGAGTCCCAGGGAGTGACCGAGATCGATGATGGAACGTACGATTACACTGTCGTTGCGGCTCACGCTCATGTCCATGACAAACGACTTGTCGATCTTGATCTTCGCGACCGCAAGCTTGCGCAGATAGGTCATGGACGAATAACCGGTGCCGAAGTCATCGATGGCCACATGCACCCCGAGCTCATTCAGTGCCTGGATCGCGGCGCGAGCGCGCTCGGGGTCACGCATGAGCGTGGTCTCGGTGACCTCGAGCTCGATGAGGCCGGCCGCGACCCCCACATCCTTCAGGATATGCTCCACGCTCTCTACAAATCCGCCATCATCGAGATTGATGGCCGAGACATTGACCGCGATCGGCAGCGGCCGCCCCTGTTCCGCCCAGGCGCGGGCCTGTGTGGCCGCGAGACGCAGCACATGGAAGGTCAACGGCCCTATGAGGTGCGTGCGCTCCGCCAGGGGTACGAAGCGCGCCGGCGGCAGCATCCCGAGTACCGGGTGTTGCCAGCGGACCAGGGCCTCGGCCCCCGAGAGCTTGCCGGTGACGAGATCGATCTTGGGCTGATAATGCAGCACCAGATCCCCATGCCGGATGGCGTGGTCGAGATCGACCTGCAACCGCAGGCGGTCATCCCCCTCCTCGTCCATGGCCGGGACAAACATCAGGAAGCCGCGCCGGCCGCGCTTGGCCTCATACATGGCACGGTCGGCATGGCGCAGAAGCACGCCGACCTCATCGCCGTGCTCCGGAAACAAGGCCGCGCCGCAGCTTGCCGTCACGTACACACGGCGATCCCCCAGGACCACCGGTTCTTCGAGGCCGCTCAGGAGCTTGCGCGCTACCGTTTCCGTATCCGCGGCATTCGCCACATTAGGCAACAGGATGGCAAACTCATCCCCACCGAGACGGACAGCGGTGTCCGACTGACGCAGCCGGGCGACCAGCCGCATGGCCACCTCATGCAATAAGCGATCGCCGGCCTGGTGGCCGAGGCTGTCGTTGACCTCCTTGAAGCCGTCGAGATCCAGGACCATGAGGGCAAAGGGCGCGGCCTCCCGATGTCCGATACGAATCGCCTGAAGCAGACGATCTTGCAGCAGGATGCGGTTAGGCAGGCCGGTCAAGGGGTCGTGCATGGCCAGGTATTCGAGCTCGCGGTTGGCGACCGCCAGCGCCTCGGTGCGCTCATGGACGCGCTCCTCGAGCCTCTCGTTGACCGCCAGGATCTGCTGGTGCTGGCGCGTCGTTTCATCGTGCAAGGTCTTCAATTGCGCCGACATCGCATTGAAGCCCTCGATCATGCGCGCCAACTCATCCCTGCCCGCGACCGGGAGCCGAAAGCCGAATTCGCCGCGCGCGATGCGCTCGGTACCGGCCTCGATGGCGGCAATCTGGCGCATGAGATAACCCCCGAAGAGCCAGGATACGACCCCCACCAGCAGCATCTCGCCTAGGGCTATGGCCACGATGCGCCGGCTGGCCTGTGCCAGGATCGGCGCGAAACCGCGATCGGTGGCCTCGATCTCGACCCGGCCATAGGACGTCCCGTCGACCATAACCGAGGCCGCCGCGCGATAGGTGTGGGCGGAGACGGCCTTGTGTCCGGCATGCGCCAACAGCCGACCGTCTCCGTCCCATGCCGCGGCATAGGCGATCCCATGATTCTGCAGGACCTGGCGCATGATGCGCTGCAGGGCACCGATATCATCGCTGACGAGCGCATTGGCGGCGGCGGTTGCAAACAGGCGCACATCGCCCGTGGCACGCGTCACGAGCGCCTCTTTGCGCGAGTGCGACAAG